>JAGLDB010000443.1 GCA_023145935.1 Candidatus Sabulitectum sp.
ACAGATCTTCCAGGCATTTACTCCTTTACTGCATTCTCCATTGATGAGTCCATTGCCAGACAGTTTATTCTGGAGGAACATCCCGATCTGATTGTAAACATTCTTGACGCCACTAACCTTGAAAGGAATCTCTTCCTGACCACGCAGCTTCTTGAAATGAAGGTACCCATGGTTGTGGTTCTCAACATGACCGATCTGGCTGCAAGAAGAAAGATCAAAATTGAAATAGAACATCTTTCAACACATCTTGGCTGTCCTGTGGTTCCCATAATTGCTTCCAGAAAGAAGGGCATCGATGTTCTGAAAGATGCAATCAACAAAGCTGCCGCGGAACAACTCATATCCACCACGAAAGTTGCTTATGACTCTGTACTGGAAGAGGCAATTGATCGCATAAGTGAGCAGGTTGGAATACTGGCTGGAACCAGAGATGTAGACCCCAGATGGCTGGCGCTCAGGCTTCTGGAAGACGATGATTACGCAAAAGAACTCTGCGGATCAAAGATCCCCACAGACCTTTTGAAGGAAGAGATTTCAAAAGTCGAAAGACATGTGGGCGATGACATGGATATCATCCTGGCTGATGGACGCTACGGCTTCATTCACGGACTTGCCAGAGATGTTGTTCACAAAACCAGCGAGGTCAGAAGAACGGTTTCTGACAGGATAGACAAGGTAGTTCTGAACAGAATGCTGGGTATCCCAATCTTCCTTGCGGTGATGTACGGTGTCTTCGTAACCACAATCAACGCTGGCGGCCCGTTCATCGACTTCTTTGACGGATTGACTGGAACCATTTTTGTTGATGGATTCAGAGTCCTGCTGCAGTCGATGAACCTTCCGGAACTGCTGATTACTTTCCTGGCAGACGGACTGGGTGGAGGAATTCAAACCGTTGCCACATTCATACCTCCAATTTTCCTTATTTTCTTCTGCCTCTCTATTCTGGAAGATTCCGGATACATGGCAAGAGCCGCGTTTGTAATGGACAGGTTCCTGAGAACAATCGGTCTGCCGGGTAAGGCTTTCATACCGATGCTTGTTGGTTTCGGATGCAATGTACCTGCAATAATGGCCACCAGGACCCTGGAAAACAACCGTGACCGGATTCTGGCGATAATGATGAACCCCTTCATGTCCTGCGGAGCACGTCTACCGGTTTACACGCTGTTCGTTGCAGCATTTTTTCCCAGACAGGGAGGGCTGGTTCTGTTCAGCCTGTACATGACCGGCATCCTGCTGGCTGTCGGTACCGGGATGCTGTTCAAGAAAACCATCCTGAAAGGTGAAACCTCAACATTCGTTATGGAGCTTCCACCCTATCACCTGCCCACATTC
>JAGLDB010000444.1 GCA_023145935.1 Candidatus Sabulitectum sp.
CAGACAGCTCTGCATTCAGAAGAATAGCCTTGATAGCACTATCTATTCTTGGTGTTTCCGGAGCAATACAGGCAATTGTTTAATCCATATCAGTTACATGAACTATGGATTCAGTGTCCAGGGTATCAAGCACCAGGTATCTGGATTTTGTCTTCCAGGTTCCCCTTTTAAACCAGAGCCATCCCGCAATTGTCACCGCAGTATTTGAGATGAACATAGACCACCATATACCTAGTGGCCCCAACCCCAAAGTGTATGCCAGCAGGTAGGCTCCGGGAATCCTAAGAACCCACAGTCGTGACATATTCAGAATCATCACCGGCATAGTGTAACCGGAACCCTGGAAACTGCCAAGAAGAACCATAAGAAATCCAAAGACGAATACCGAAGGCGTTGTTATTCGAAACATGGTTCGACCCAGTTCAATCACCTCTGGATCATCAACGAATACTCTTGAAATATCCGCACCCCAGAAGAACATACCAAGAACTACGGGAAGAAGTATCAGCCCAATCAGAACAAGAGCCGTATTGGACGATTTCTCTGCACGCTGAACATTACCGGCACCAAGATTCTGACCTACCGCTGTTGCGTTTGCCTGACTTAGGCCCATTGCAGGCACAAAAGCCATGTGAATTATTCTGTTACCAACGCCAAAAGCTGCGGTAACTGCACTTCCAAATGAATTAACAATGCCTATCATAAAAGTAAAACCAAGACTGGTACCCAGTTGGCCAAGTGAAACAGGAAGACCTATCTTCATGATCTTTCGCATCATCGAACCTTGTGGCACCATATCAGCTGCAGTAATTCGAATACCTCCACTGCCTCTGAAAAGTCTGTGCATTCCTATGAATGAGGCCAGCGCCCTGCTGAATACCGTAGCAACTGCCGCGCCGGTAACTCCCATTTCCGGGAATGGGCCAATACCGAAGATAAGTATCGGATCAAGAATTACATTAACGATCACAGCAATAAGATTTACCTGCATGGGACCTACTGTATCCCCCAGCCCGGTGCTAATTCCCTGGTAGACAAAGAAAACAAAAAGAAGGGGGAATCCTGTGAAGATCCAGCGCATATACTCATAAGTCATCTGCCAGGAATCAGCAGGCGTTTTTAACAGATTAAGTATCTGAGGGGTGAAAAGAAAACCAGCTACACCGAAAACAACTCCTATCCCTGTAAGAAGCAGCAGAAGCTGACCTCCTACCAGAGAAGCTTTTCGCTCTTCTCCTGCCCCCTTGAACTGACTTACAAGAGTTGTGCCCGCAGCACCAAGTCCCATGGCCAGTGCAAACGCAATGAAGAAAACATGCATGGTGATGGTGG
>JAGLDB010000445.1 GCA_023145935.1 Candidatus Sabulitectum sp.
CAGACCTGGCGTTGATCCTTCATCTTTCCATGAAATATCTTCAATGCTGTCACGAAACAGAGCAGGCTATTTGAAATCCTTTTTCCGAGAGTGCGGTGCAGAAAGAGATGAACTGCCCGAATTAATGAAACAGTCTTCTTCGTTTACTGATGAAGAATTGCTGCTTGGGTTGAAAATGATGTTCAACAATGTTGTGAAACCAGCCAGGTCACTGCCTGCAACTCTGATTCATGGAACCTCCGACGCCATTATTCCATATGAATGCTCAATGCATATTTTTGACGAACTGCTTTTCATGTGCACTTCGCTTATTCCTGTATCCGGTGGCAATCATCTGCTGCCTATATCGCACCCGGAGATCATAACAGAGGCGGTGAGAGAACTTGCAGAGCGTATTGATTCCTGAAACAGATATCGTGCTGTCACAATTCTCTGATGCAGCTGGTTCTTATGACACATTCGCAGACCACCACAGGCAGATTGCATCAAAACTTCTTGATGTTGTAAGCAGGTTAAAGCCTTTAAGACTACTTGAATTGGGCTGTGGAACAGGCATTCTTTCTGAAGGATTGAATTTGTTGTTCCCTGAGGCATACAAGGAATTCACTGATGGGGCTTCCGAAATGGTAAATTTCTGTAAGGGCAGAATTCCTTCTTCAGAACTTGTGTCCCACAGAATGCTTGATATTGAGAGAATTGAGAGTAATTCCAGATACGATCTTGTTCTTTCCAGTTGTGCATTGCAGTGGCTTCGCAACCCTGCTTCATTTATTGAGAAGCTTCCTCTTCTGCTTAATCCAGGAGGTGCAGCCGTTCATGCTATTCCTGTAAAGGGCATGCTTGGAGAGTTGGAACAAAGCTTTGCTGAAACTGGGGGAACCTGGAATTCCCTTCACTACAGATCAGGTGCTGAATGGGATGGCTTGTTTCGACAGGCGGGATTCAGGATCGAAAACTCATTTTCCTGTGACTTTAAAGTGCTCTACCAATCGCCTGTTGAAAGTTTACGGGCAGTCAGAGGTATTGGTGCATCTCTCTCCAGCCACAGGGATGCGTCTGTCATTTCACCAGGTGTTCTCAGAAAAGCTTTGAAATACTACTGCTGTAAATTTGGTGATGAGTTTGGGGCAGTTCCCGCTACATACAAAGTACATTTTGTAGTTGCTTCAGGAGGAAGTGAATGAGATCCCTTTTCATTACAGGTACAGATACCGGCACCGGCAAAACATTTATAACCGCAGGAATTGTAAGTGGTTTTATAACTAACGGTGTAAATGCAGTACCTGCAAAACCCGTTCAGACCGGTTGCGTTAACGGTATTGCCGAAG
>JAGLDB010000446.1 GCA_023145935.1 Candidatus Sabulitectum sp.
TGGATAATGTGTTCGAGTCTTACTACTGGTCTTATACCGGTGTGATGCTTCAGGATTCTAAAAATGGCGGCATCATTAAACTGACAAATTCAAGTGCCCTTATAGAGGGCAATCAGTTTATTAATAACAGCATCTATTGGGACTCGTTCTGGCCTTGTGATGGTTATAGTATACTGAAAGGGCTTTGCATTTACATCCACCAGGACCAGCCCTCATCCATTGTAGAGATTCGAAACAACAGCTTCACAAACAACCAGATTCACTCATATGCAGTCTATACATACGGTCTCTGCATCTATATCGATGGCTACGCTTTTCTGTCTAACAATATTTTCTCTTGTAATGGCTTGGTCGCAGGTTTCTATAGCTGTATCGCAACTGCCGTGTGCATCGACAATGAATCCGATGTGGTTATCGAGAACACAGTGTTCTGTTACAACCTAAATCAGACCAATAATGCCGTGGCCGTCTTGGATCAATCAGAATGCGACATAGCTAATTGCATTGTACGCAGTAACATGCTTTCTCAAACTGGTGGCAGCTTCATTGCAGTGGAGTACAGTAATGTTGAAGGGGGCTATGCAGGAACAGGAAACATAGACAGTGATCCGCAGTTCTGTGCAGGTTTGCTGAGTGAATACCATCTTGATCCTGGATCTCCCTGCGTCGATGCAGGTAATCCTGACCAGATCTTCTACGATCCAGAAGATTCCTCCAAACCGGGCTATGCGGCCTGGCCCTCACTTGGAACCGTGACCAATGATATGGGTGTTTATGGAGGTTCCGGGGTGGCCTACTGGAGTCAAGGAGGAACGGAAATCGAACTGTCAGAACATGTGGAAATACAATTATCACCAGTGCGGCTCCTGAGTGTTATCCCCAACCCGGTACAATCTACAGCAATGATCGAATTCACTCTTGCTGAGTCATGCCTTGCGAGGTTGAAGATCTACGACATTACAGGCCGTGTGGTGTATCAGCAGGAGAATCAATACTTGAATGGTGCTAATGAAATTGTTTGCCCTGATCTGGAAAATGGTTTCTACTGCAGCAGGATTGAGGTCTCTAACTTCTCGGCGACAAGAAGCTTCTTGGTTCTCCGGTAACAACATTCCTGGAACTTCATTCATCGGCAGGTTAAACAGCCAGACTGTTCTGCCACTCCTACGGTCATATGAATACGAAGTAGACAGCTTCCAAAATAGATCTCAGATCAGAAGGAGCACAACCTGGAAATAGACAGATTGTTCGATGAATTGCCAGTGTACTTCCGATCTCTTCGAACTAGTAGCTGTGATCCGCTCATTGCAGATGACGAAGTGTTCCC
>JAGLDB010000447.1 GCA_023145935.1 Candidatus Sabulitectum sp.
GAAGAAACCACACACGTTCCACTAATCATTTCAGGCCCCGGTTTTACCGGTGGGAAGGTTATTGCACAATCAGTGGCTCAGCTGGATATTGCCGGAACAATTGCTGCTGTTACAGGTATTGACTTTGTAACACTGGAGCCTTCAGTGGATCTGGCAGGTACCATAGACCAGGCAAGAGAAATTCCAGCAAGCGGTGTTTTATGGCGCTCCCAGGGCGATCTGGTTTCTATTGTTTCCAACAGCAGCAAAATTATCTGGTCAGTTGAAGATGATTCCATTGAGGCATACAACCTGGCTGCAGATCCCATGGAACTGGAATTGATGGAGCCGGATTCTTCATTGATCGAAGCAGCTGAGTTCTACTGGGCTACTCCACCAATGGGGGAGGCTCCACTGGTGAACTACAGTGAGACTGCCAGCAGAGAGCTCAGGAATCTCGGTTACATCAGATAGCGGTAAGAACGGACACTCCGCTGGTTGATATGACCAGATACGCACCGCCTGGTACGGTGGACATGTCAAGGATCAGCTGCCCCTGCTGATCTGCAGTATCTTGTATTATCATTCGGCCAAAACTGTCCATGACCATTACTTCTGTTTCAGGAGGAATTCCTGTAACGGTGACGCTTGTGCCTGATACCGGATTATGAGAAAAGGTAAGAATTGCATCATCTGTTTCACTGTCTTCAATTCCAGTATACCATACTTTGTATATTGCGTTCCTGGGACAGTAATTAACACAGATACCGCACCCGTCACAAAGATCGGGATCGATGTATGCATCCGGTCCGGACATTGTTATGGCTCCCTGGGGACAGTGTGACAAACAGTTTCCGCATCCATTGCACTTCTGCTTATCAACAACATAGATCCATCTCATCGGGGCAAGGAGCAAAAGGGCAACAGCAATAAATTTAAGCATCTAATTCTCCTGTCAGTCTTCTTCTCTGTATTTCCCAGGCGATCATTGCAGCTGTACTTGAAACATTGATGCAGTGCCTGAAACCTGATTGGGGTATTATTATTTTCATTCTGCACATTTCCAGAACTTCACTGGAAATACCGTCTGCTTCATTTCCCAGAACAAATGCAGCGTTCCGAGGAAAATCAGCAAGGTGTAAAGGTACTGCGTCGGGTGTATTTTCCACAGCAATAACCATTCTGTGCTTTTGTATGTAGTGAACAGCCTCCGTGGCTTTCTGAAACCATCTCCAGGGAACAATTCCGTGGGTTCCTCGGGAAGTTCTGCCAACTTTTCTGCCTCCCGGGCGGGCAGAGATACCAGTAAGAATTATGCCGGAAGGAGATATGGATTCAGCAGTACG
>JAGLDB010000448.1 GCA_023145935.1 Candidatus Sabulitectum sp.
AGCAATAACACAATCCGACTGTCACACTCAACAGTGTGTTCACACCGGTTTCATCACCACGCCTGGCCAGATGTCAGCCTGCATGCCCAACGGAGTGTGGATTGAGATCCTCGGTTCAGAGAAAACAACAGATGCGGTAAGCTATTGATTAGAAGGCAGCCTTCAAACTACCCCAGCTGGTTCGCTCTAACGCAGTAGGCCCAACCCACGCTCTCAGCAGGAAGTTTCCGTAGATATCATCTATATGCCAGGGTTCCCACAGGGTGAAATCGTCTGAGAAGAAGCTGTGGGGTGCTGTACAATTCTGATCATCTGCTATAAGAGATGGCCATCCGCCGGAACTGAATTCTGTGTTTATCACTATCCAGAAATTGGCATCAGCATATGGATCGGGGATGAAGTCAACAAGCACCTTAGTTAAGTGTTGTGCGTTACTTTGAACTTGAGTATGTCGCATAACCGGTCCGGAAGAAGGGCCGTCCCACAGTTCACAGTAGAAGTCGGAAGTGTCCCAGGGGTAACTCGTGTAATGATGATAAAACCAGCATTCCGCCATTCCAACATTAACTCCTGGCCATGTAGGGATAAAATCTTCCAGATTGAACCATACTCCTCTGTAGGTTCCATCCCACAGGAGCCAATTAAAAGTTCCCGAATCATAAACCAGCCAGTCACCATCAGCTCTTTCAATTGGATCTGGATCGATCTGGATCTGCCCTGCAGCGGTGGTTGATAAAAAAAGCATTATGAAGAACAGAATATGTTTCAACATTAGAACTCCTTTCTTCTGAGACCCGGACGATTGCTATTACTCCTTCAATGGTCAGTATGCATCTGTTCTGCGAAAAGGAAGCGTTTGTTTAGTAAAGACTATATAACAAAGCGTCACAATATCCGTTTGCAAACTTATCACACGAAGATTACTTACAGATAAAATAGTTCAAGATGAATAATCAACATGAATTGTATAAAGCGGTTGCTCAGCCAAGTCAAGGAATTTTTCATCCACCATTGGTAAACCAATAGCAATTGAACATATTTGATAAACAAATTATTACTCGATAGAGGAGGATTGTAAATGGCACAGGTAAGAGACAGTGATGAACTAAGAGTTCGTCTTCAGCAGGCAACCGGGGAAGATGTTCTTGCATTCGGATGGGGTAACCTTGGCATGAAGAATGTATTTGTGGCATTGACCCCATCTGCTCTGTTTCTGGAGTTCATCTCTTTTACTGGAAATACAAAGGACATGCAGAGAATTCCTTTCGAGGAACTTGAGTTCATTTATGCTATCCCTGGCGATGCTTCAACTCCGAAACT
>JAGLDB010000449.1 GCA_023145935.1 Candidatus Sabulitectum sp.
TCCAACCTGTTTGATAAAGCGTGATACTCCCATCCGGTGTTTTAAAAGCAGCAGGCACTCTAATTGCTTTTCTGCCTTTGATCCTGTTCAGAGCACCGGCGAATTCTTTAAGATCAGGTAATGAGCTTTCAACCATCTCATGGATTCTTGCAGAACACCGGGGAGAAGGCAACTGGGAACTCTACCCAATAACCATAACTGTGGATATCGGAGAAATGGTTACCTTTGTAACAATAGAAAACTGCGGAAAAACCACCATTCCAAACCTCGGATTGCCTGATGAAATCCCATTTCCCCTTGATTACACACAGTCCAACGGCACAGTATCAATTATATTTAGTGAGGTACCATAGACATGCTAAGAAGAATCAGCTTCACAATTTCTCTTCTGCTGGTATTGTCCGGGTGTAAAGACGGAAACGATTCTCCGGAAGCCATTGCTGTTGTAAGCCCGGAACCGGTACTTTCCGTGCCGGGAACAGTTCTTCTTCCTGATGCCGATGGTTTTTTCGAAATGAACGAGAGCGATCACAATGCAGTTCTTCTGTACTGCTGGTTGCCTCTGGGCGAATACACTGAGAATGAAAGTGACCTTTTGTCTCTGTCCACCGTTCATGAGAGAGGAATAACAGCTGTTCCAGTTCAGTTCACGTCTACGGTACGCAATGCATCTCAGACTCAGTTGAACGCACTGGGCATATCCCTCAGTGTCGCTCTGGGAGATGAAGAACTGAAAGACTTTCTTGTTACAGATCATCTCCCTGTTGCATCTCTTGTCCGCAGTGATGGAACTGTTGTGAGTGCATATGGATTCGGCTGTGTTGAAAGGACTCTGCGGGGATCTCAGTGAACCACTACTTTATCAGCGATGTACACCTCTATCCCAACGGGAAATACCATCCCGGTAGAGAACCTGTGAAGAATTTCCTGAAGGATTTGAAGAAGAAAGAACCGGGTAAACTCTGGATCCTTGGTGATCTTTTTGATTACTGGTTTGAATACCGTACCGTGATTCCTGCTGGTTTTTCTGATGTACTCTCTCTTCTTAGAGATCTGTCGGATTGTAGCTGGAAGGTATTTTTCCTTCCAGGGAACCATGACTGGTGGTGCGGCAGCAGGCTTGAAGCAGAAACTGGAATGCAGATAATCTACAATACCGTTCATTCTGAAATTATCGACGGCAGAAAAACCCTTCTGTCTCATGGTGACGGGCTGGGAACCGGCGATACTGGATACAGAATGATGAAACCGGTTTTACGCTCAACACCTGTAAAATTTCTTTTTTCAACGGTACATCCCACTATTGCCACTGCT
>JAGLDB010000045.1 GCA_023145935.1 Candidatus Sabulitectum sp.
GATCTTTTTCTCTTCATGGACAGGAACGGAAACAGGATTGTTGACGGTATGTCAGAGCTTCAAACAAGGTCGGCATCGCCAACCTCAAGCGAATTGATATCTATTACAGAGCCGGATTCTTCAGCAGTTTTCTGGATATATCTTCACGGCTGGAAGGTTGAAGAGGATGGGGGAATAATTGATATGGGGCTCTCTTTTGAACCTGAGATGCTCTCTGTTCATTCTCTGAGTCCCACAGGCTATCAGAAGACTCTTCCCGAGACATTCAGCTTCTCAACAGAGGAAACATACAGCGCAGGGGATATCTATCTGCAGTCCGGAGAAACCGTGATCTATCCTGAAAAACAGCAGGACTTCTGGTGTTTTGAGCCTGCTGCCGCATCAGAGTTCTTTGCTGACAGCACGGTGAGGCTACTGGGAAGTGGTGGTGATCTTATAGAAGAACTCCAGTGGGTCTTCATGCTGGACAGCATTATTCCTGAGTTTTCCATCCATTCAGACGGGATGGACCACAGCACCATGCAGGGGGTGGTGGAAGTCAGGTGTGAAGATGATCTTTCCGGAGTTGCGGGAGTCACACTGACAGTGGATTCTCTTGAGAGCCAGACGCTGGTACTCCGGGGAGATACGCTGTGGAACTGCACTCTTGATTTTCTGCCTTTCCAGGGTGAAACAGTTTCCATTGAAATTTGTGCAGTTGATTCTGCAGGAAACGAGACCAGAGAATCTTTCGAAATGACTTCTGTCTCCAGACCGGAAGTTGTATTCAGTTCGATCTATCCAACTGGAACTGTGTACGATCACACTCCTGTTCTTCAGGTACTGGCGGATTTTGAGAATTCGGTATCAGGATGGACCGCTACGGCCACTGTTCACGGAGAGGTTCTGGAGTCTGTCGTTGATGGAGAAATAATTCAATTCCTCGTAAACGAATTTCTTCCTGACGGAGAGTACGGAGTAAGGGTAAATATCCAAGGACCTGATGGGGAAACCATTGGAGAGCATGGATGGACCTTTACCGTGGGAACTATGACTGCAACCAGTTGACTTCCCGCAAGAGCCCTTCTTCAAGAGAGACGGAGGGCTTCCAGCCCATCTCGGTAAAGGCCAGTTCAGCAGATGCCCATGTGTCAGGTACATCTCCCAGTTTGCTTTCCGAGAAATTGATCCGGATATCTCTGCCCATGACCTCTGCAAGTGTTTCAATGGTGTGAAGCAGTGTTACCCGGTTGCCGCCGCCAAGGTTCATGGCAAGCCCCTTTGTAGAGTTTTCTGCAAGCATCAGACCGTTAACGATGTCATCCACAAAGGTGAAGTCTCTGGTCTGGCCGCCGTTGCCGAATACTCCTATTGGTTTCCCTTCAAAGGCTGCTCTTATGAACCGGTTGAAGGCCATGTCCGGTCTCTGCCTCGGGCCGTATACTGTAAAGAATCGTAGACTTGCAGAAGGAAGACCCATGTTGGCAGTGTACAGCCTGACCAGATTCTCCGCTGCCAGTTTGGTCACTCCGTAGGGGGAGTGAGGTATTGGTACAGTTTGATCCTCTGTCATTGGCAGAACTGCGGGAACACCATAAATTGATGAGGATGAGGCGTAGACAAAATTCTTTATTCCGCCTCTGGAATGAGCCCACTCAAGAAGATTCTGGGTGGCGTCAATGTTGTCTCTTGTGTAAACGCGAAAGTCGCTGCCCCATGATTTTCTTACGCCCGCCTGTGCGGCGAGATGATATATAACCAGTTCGTCAGAGCTGTCTGCTAAGTTGTTCAGGAAATTCAGTTGTGTGGACAGGTCTTTTTCGATCAGTGTAAAGGAAGAATTCTTCAGAGCTGAAGCTATGTTTTGCCTTTTGATGGAGACATCATAGTAGTCCCTGAAGATATCAATACCGGTGACTGAAGCGCCCTCTGACAAGAGCCTGTCTGTGAGTGTGCTGCCTATGAAGCCTGCACATCCGGTCACCAGATATTTTTTCATCTATTCTCCGCTGTCCTCAGTGATGCACCAGTTAGCCTGTCCTTTGTTGTTCAGGTGAAGAAGGTAGCGCATGGAGCCAACTTTTATAGCCACAGGCAGAAAACCGGGGCCGAAAGGCGCAAGAGCGGTGAACTGGCCCGGCTCCGGCAGGGTATCCAGAACAAGATCTATATGAGGTTTAGGCACCGGGTTCGTTGGGTACTCGGTCATGTGAGTAATAAGGAGCTCCCGGAGTGCCAGCCAGTCGGTTCCCTCGTAGGCAAAGCCTGCAGCGCGGTAGTGTCCGCCGGCACTGGAAAAAGTATCCTTCATGCTTACAAGGAAGCCTGCCATGTTCCAGTCTCCAATAGATCTGGTATCACCGGCAAATTTTCCGTCCTCTCGCCGGGTAACAATTATTGTGCCTCTGCGGTAGATCTTACAGAGTCTGCTGGCCAGTGTTCCACCCATTCCTCCAGGCATATCCTCAAGAAAAACCAGGATCATCCCAAGAGCATCCGCTTCAGAATCTTTGTGTTTGATGGCGTTGGTTACAACATCGCTGAGAAGGTGCCCCCTGTCTACGCTGGTTCTGTGCATGTTATTCCACAGATTCTCACACCAGGCGGCATCATAGCTGAACATGAAGTCTATCATGGAAGAGATACCGGAACTGTCTCCTTTGCCTATTGTGCTTGTTATCTGCTGACGAACCATTGCTCCTGTCCACGCATGCTTGCGGCAGGGCCATTTTTCCAGAAGCAGTTTAAGCCCTTCTGTGAGTTCCGATGGATCAATAAGAGAGAAGCAGTGCAGCAGATATCTATTCCACTCTGTGAAGGGCACCCGGTCGCTTACCGTGCCCAGAGCCACAGCTGCAAGCAACTGAGCATCGTTGTTCCATCTGGGATAAATGTGAGACAGAGCGGCGTAAAGAACGCCACATCCCGCAAGGTCTGCAGCGGCTCCCCCTGTTACCTGCGGGTTAACCATACCGTGTGATGGTGGAAGCGGTGGGTTAAGCGTGTGGTGGTCGGTTATAACAATTCTGGCACCGGCATTCCGCGCCCAGGTAACACCTTCAACAGCGCTGCAGCCGTAATCTACAGTCATGAGGAGGTCGCCTGCTTCCAGTACTCCCTTAAGCCTTCCAGGCCTTATCCCGTAGGTCTCGATATCTCTGTGTGGAACAACGGGAATCACATGGAAACCCTCATTCCGCAGTATTCGCAGACCAATGAATATTCCGGTTACCCCATCCATATCATCATGGCCGTAGAGGACAATCTTGCCTCCGCGTTTTTTCAGAGCTTCCAGCTCTTCCTTAAGAATACCCAGGTCAGGAAGCAGTTTACCCCAGTCCGGTTTTGAGGGCAACCACTGGTTTACAGGGTCTTTTGCTTCGGGGAATCTGCTCTTAAGAACAGCTCTAGCCAAGCTGCTAAGCCTGGTCCTTTTCATTATTCGCTCGCAGTCGAAGGTTCCCAGGCGTGCCATTATATCGCTTTCCGTATTGTATTATTGCTTTTCTTTTGTTCTCTCTGACCATATAAGATTGCAGACTTTTGTGCTGCTGTCAACGGAAAAAATCAGTGTATGGTGGACTCCATTTCCAGTATTTCTTCCCGTACCCGGGCTCTGTATTCTCTGAGCAGTTCCAGTGCATCATCATCATCGGTGTATCTGAGTCTTTCGTATGGATCAAGTTCAGTACGATTCAGGAATGGCCCGAGTTCTATCTGAAGAGCCACAGTGAATTTAGTGTACTGCATTACATCCTGACCGTTGGAAGTAGAATCCCTGGAGATGAATAGATGTTCCAGTTCTGAAGCTGCTGCCATAACTGAAAAATGTCTGTTCAGATTGAATACTCCCCCTGCGTTAATATCTCTTCCGTCCCATTCCAGCATTATTTCGCTGTTTACAGTGGGATGTACCTGAAGGCTTCCAAAGAGGCCGGGTACGGGATTATCAAAACCATCCACAGCATCAGCCGACTGGACAAATCGCCCTGTGCCAAACCCTATATTCAAACAGACTGGCAAAGAGATGAAGTAGCTGAAATCTTTGCTTATCAGGCCGTAAATGCTGAAATTCTGCGGATTGGGATAATGGTACAGGCTGTCATCCGGGTTGCGATAGAATTCGTAGTTTTCCTCGCCGATGATGTTTTCAATACCCAGGGATATTCCCGGTCGCGATATTGTCTCATTAAGCAGCAACCCTCTTGCTGAACCGGAAAAGCCAGCTTCACCCAGGTATGTGCCGCCTATCTGCCCTCTGCTGAAGAGACCGACTTCCAGGTAACCTGCCACAGCTACATTCATGTTGGAAGCTCCAGAGGAGTCTTCCAGAGAATAGGCAGCTCCACTGGCGCTTATGGCTATTTCCGTGTGTTTAAGCAGTGAAGCGGAAGGTGTATCCAGCAGACCATAGTGAGAAAAGGGCAAACCTCCGGCAATCGCCACAAGCGGAAACACAAACAGAATTGCAAACAGTTGGAAACGCATTATTCCTCTTTTCACTCCGGGAAAGAACCGAAACATTCTATCTATAATGAACACAAATATCTCTTTAGTCAATTCCCCTGTTGTGTTTTTTGTGTTCATACCGGTTACTGAGAGTACACCACTGGCAGAAACGGAGAGGTATGTACTGTTTTATTCTTGCAATTATCACGGCTGCTTTTGAGCCTCAGAGTGAATCTCCATGGCTGTCCGGGGGAATTGCAGCAGCTCTTTTTCCTCGAACTCATTTTGCTCTTTCAGTCAACCCGGCATCGGTGGGGGTTCTTTCAGGGCCTGCCGTTTCTATTTCCGCCTCACGGCCCTTCGGCTTAAGAGATCTTGACAGAACGGCAATTGCCGGAGGCAGTTCTACAGATAATTTTGCTTTTGCAGGGCTGGCAAGCTATTCCGGAAGAGGCGGGTATGGCGAAGCTACTGCAACGATTGCTGTAGCTGCGGCTCTTCGGATGGGAATAGTTGCAGGCAGCTCTGTATCTACTCATCGGATACAGATAGAAGGCTTTAGCAGCGGTACCGCAGTGTCTACTGATCTCGGATTGATCGCAAGACCGTTCAATGGGTTCTTTCTGGGTGGGTCAGTAAGAGGTCTTTACAGTTCCTCCTTCACGGAAACGGGAATGGGTGCTGTTCCCCGTACAGTTTCAGGCGCATTGGGAGTATGCCCTGTAGACGGGGTTCTTGTTGCCGCAGGTGCTGCGATTCATCAGTATGCCGGAAAAGAGTATTCTGTGGTAACACTTGTAGAGCCACTTACCGGAGTATCTCTTTCCTTTTCTCTTCAGACGCCACCTGTACGGATGGGAATGGGGCTTCATGTTTCCCTCTCTGCGGTTTCAATGCAGTACGGATACTCTACCCACCCTGAGCTGGCCAGCGGTCACTCTGTTGCTCTGTCATATGGCCCGGGGTCTTTTCACCCGGAGCCGCTTCAGGCCGCTGATGACGAGGATCTGCCGGAACCGGTAAGTTTTCCCATAAACATCAACACTGCCACAGAGGAAGAACTGGTAAACATTCCCGGCATTGGTCCTTCCAGGGCATCCACCATCCGGAATTACATCGAAACATTCGGCCCTTTTCGCTCAGTTGATCAATTAATCGAGGTTCCCGGAGTCGGGGCCACTACCCTTGAGAATCTCAGGGCTTATCTTACCGTATAATGATAGAACTATTTGTAATACTAAGCCTTGTTTCTGCCTCCGGAGACTTCAGGGTCAGAGCTGAGCAGAGCTGGCCTGATCCCGCAGGAATATCCTCCAGCCTCTGGCAGGGTGGCTCCATTTCCTTTTATGAGAGACTGCGCTTTGATCTCGGGGCATGGTCAGCGGTTCTTCTCACAGAGAAAGACCCCGGGGAAGAGTGGGGAGATCTTATAACAGGAGGCATCAGTTATTCTGATCCCGGATCTGTAAAGGTTGCTGCAGGAGGTCTGCGTGTGCAGTTTGCCCATGGGCTTATTCTTTCTCATCCAGGGCCGTGGTCCGGAGGTGATCCGCTGAGTCTTTCAAAGACTCCCAGCTGGAGGATGCGCATGGAGCTTTCTGAAAGCCCGGGAGCCAACGATGCAGATCCGCTTACCGGTGCCTTGGCTGAATACAGTTTTGGCAGTGTTACTGTTTCCACAGTTCTGGGATGGTCTCTGATCGACCCGGGTTCGTCAGGGCTTCACAGAACCGAAAGCGAGATAGAAAGCAAACATTCAGTTGAAGAGAAACTCGCTGTTGTCAGGGCTGGAATGGGTCCTGCGGGAGTTTCTTTTGCCTTTGTATCCCGGAGTAATGAAGAAGACTCCACTGAGGAATCCTTTTCGGCCGTGGGAGCTGATTTCCTCTTCGAGAATGAAGACGGCCTGCTCACCGGCGAATTTACTGCGGATTTTGATTCCACTTTCAATTTTCTGCTGTCAGCCAGCAGAGGGTTTTCTGATTTCCGCCATGCACTGACCATGAGCCGGTATACAGGCAGCAGGCCTCGCAGTGCAGGAAGTTTCGGAACTGATCATCTTTTCGGCGCAGGGTACGGAATAAGATGGAGACCTCTGCAGGGGCTTACTCTGGACGCAGGGGCCCTTGTGCTGGATAAGGAAGAAGATTCTTATAAATTTGGTTTTCAGCTCACAGAGAGGCCCGGCAGCAGAACAAACCTCACCCAGAGGTTAAAGCTGGCTGTAACGGAAGACGAAAGAACATACAGAGCTCAGGCGACCGCATCATGGAGCCCCTACTCCGATCTGACTTTAAGTCTTAAGTTGCCTGTTACCTGGTTTCATAGTGATAGCGACCCTGATGAGAACGGCGCAGGCGTCGAGGTTCGGTTGAAGCACAGCCCGGTGTCCAGCCTGGATGTTACAGTTTCGGCTGCAGCAGGCAGTACAGACGGCTGGAACAGCAGAGTCTATGCGTACTCACTTTCATTTCCCGGGGAATTCGGTTCAAGGGCATTGTATAATTCATCGGTACTTCTTCAGGGAGCAGTTTCTCTACATATTTCCGAGAAAGCGATATGCCGGGTAAAAGGAGCCTGGTATTCAATGGAAGGCACAGAATATCTTGGCAGCGGCAGCAGTGAAACAGAAGGTCCTTCCAGAACATCTGCAGGAATACAGATCGACTGGAATTTCTAAAAAAAGGAGATTGCTAGAATGAGACCATCATGGGATCAGTATTTCCTCAAGCTGGCCATGCTTGCCAGCGAAAGAGCTACCTGTCCAAGAATGCACTGCGGATGTGTTCTTGTTAAACACAAGCATGTGCTGGCCACAGGCTATAACGGATCTCTTCCAGGGCTTCCTCATTGTGATGATGTCGGGTGTCTGATCGTGGACAATCACTGTATCCGCACTAATCATGCAGAGATGAATGCTCTTATGCAGGCTGCGAAGAACGGTGTTTCCATCAATCAGGGAACTGCCTATATAACCAACATGCCGTGTACCACATGCGCAAAGGCACTGATCGGGGCTGGAATAAAGAGAGTGGTTGTATTCAGCGATTATCATTCCACCCACGCAGAAAAGTTTTTTAAAGACGCCGATGTAAGACTGGACAGACAGGCCATGCCATCAAAAGAGATCATATACGATCTTGAAGGTTACTCCAGCGCGAAGAAGTTCACAGAGAAAAAAGAAAATTAGCAGAAAAGGAATGTTGCCGTGACAAAGCATGTATTTGGTCCCGTTCCCTCCAGAAGGCTTGGTATTTCTCTCGGGGTTGATCTGATACCTCACAAAGTTTGCTCTTTTGACTGTGTTTACTGTGAATGTGGAGCTACGACAGAACTTACCATGGAAAGAAAAGAATATGTTCCGCAAAAGCAGATAGAAACGGAGCTTATTTCATACTTTAAGAGCAATCCCGATCCTGAATACATCACCCTTTCCGGCTCGGGAGAGCCTACTCTGAACATCAGTTTCGGAGAGGTTATCCGGTTCATCAAACGCAACTGGTCCCATGTTCCCGTGGCAGTTCTCACAAATGGTAGTTTGCTGGGCAGTCCTGTGGTAAGAAAAGATCTCATGGAATCAGATTTGATACTACCGTCTCTTGATGCTGCATCACAGCAGGCTTTTTTCAGAATAAACAAACCTGCGAAGGGTCTCAATATTGAGGATTACATACAGGGGCTGGTTGATCTACGGAAAGAGTACCGAAAAAAGATCTGGCTGGAGGTGCTGATCCTTCCAGGTTTCAACGATTCAACAGAGGAGTTGGATCTGCTGAAGGAAGCTTTCCTGAGAATTGAGCCAGACCGGATACAGATAAACAGTCTTGACAGACCTGGAAGGGTTAAGGGATTGTCCGCGGCATCTCCCAGTGAGTTGTTGCGCATAAAAGAGTACTGGAACCTGCAAAACGTAGAGATCATCCCGCCTGCACCGCAGCGGCAACAAGTTTCTTCCTACAGCTCCAATATTGAAGAGACCATTCTGGGCACGATCCAGAGACGCCCTTGTACTGTTCAGGATCTAAGCACCGTACTGGGTATACATGTTAACGAGGTTAACAAGTATCTTGCCGTATTGGAAGGCAGGAAAATTGTTAGAAGCATCCGGGAGACCAGAGGCTTGTTTTATGCCGTGAAGGAACAGACTGAAGAGTAACATTGTTGGAGTGTGACAGTCGCTGTTTTGCAGAAAATTAGTTTACAAAGGCCTTAATGAATGCCCAGGTGTTCTGACCGAACCCGTTTGAGAAAACACTGTTCTGCTCGCCGGGGGTGCCCAGGTCTCCATTTCCGTATTCACTTATGCTGTGTTTCCAGCTTCCGCGGTCAGCTGCAGCCCACCCTGGATTAAGTCTTTCCAGAGATGTTCCAGGTTCAATGTCCCATCCGCTGTCCCAGCTGAAGAATTCCTGGGAGTCTGAACCGACACCAGTTAAAATCAGGCTTCCACACATGGCAAGAGAAAAAGATCCCCACACCGCGTCAGGAGTGTAGTCTCCGTTCTCACCTGTCATGCTGCTGGCTCCAACCACAAAGTAACCCTCCGGTGGAATTACATGAGATGAAAAATTGATCACATCATTGTTCTGATTTGTTATGGTCCACTCTGAAAGATTAACCCATTCGCTGCTGTTGTTGAACAGTTCTATCCACTGACCCATCTCCGTTGATGATGAAGCCAGGGGGTCGATCATAATTTCGTTAATAACCAGACCGCCGCCATCGGTGTTTGTGCCCAGCGGGGCAACTCCGGATGACAGTATAACTACCACAAGAATTGTTAACATGTACCTCTCCTTTCCCATTACACAACATTAGGATAGAACAGTAACGCCTTCAGGTCAAGTGGGGAGAGAAAATGGAGCGGTTGCCATATCTCAGGCAACCGCCGGGGCGTTTGATTCAGCTGCTCTGATAGGCTGCCAGATCGAGGTAGCCATGACCGCTGAGGTTAAAGAGGATCACCTTCTTTTCTCCGGATTTTTTAGCCTCCACAGCAGAGTCAATGGCTGCTGCAATGGCATGTGTGGACTCCGGAGCAGGAAGAATACCTTCGATCTGTGTAAACCTTTTTCCGACATTCAATACTTTTCCCTGGGTGTATGCAACGGGGTTTACAATACCAAGTTTTACAAGGTGGCTTACCAGAGGTGACATGCCGTGATATCGGAGACCTCCCGCGTGTATCGGAGGAGGAACAAAACCAGCTCCCAGTGTGTACATCATGTACTTGGGTGTAAGCCCTGAAGCATCGCCGAAATCGTATTTCAGCTTTCCCTCGGTAAGGGTTGCACAGACCGTGGGTTCCACTGCGGTAAAGCTGATATGATCACCGCCTGTAAGCATTTTTTCTATGAATGGAAAAGCGATTCCAGCGAAATTGGACCCGCCTCCTACGCAGCCTATGATCTCTGTTGGATATTCTCCCATCTCCTCCATCTGCATTATACACTCCTGGCCGATTATGGACTGATGCAGACACACTGCGTCTGTGACGCTGCCAAGGCTGTAGCATGAATTCTTCCTGGTAAGAACAACTTCTACAGCTTCACTGATGGCAATACCCAGGCTTCCCGGATGATCCGGATCTTTCTCTAGAAAACTTCGCCCTGATTCTGTCAGTTCGCTTGGGCTGGCACAGACTTTACCACCGTGCATGTTAATGAAAACTTTACGCAGAGGTTTCTGCAGAAAACTTGCCCTGACCATGAATACATCCAGATCCAGACCGAATCTGTTGCATGCCTGGGCAAGAGCGCTTCCCCACTGACCAGCGCCTGTTTCAGTTGTGATCCTGGTTATCCCGTCTCTGGCTGCAAAGTACGCCTGAGGCAGGGCGGTATTGCTCTTGTGGCTTCCTGCGGGGTTTGCTCCCTCGTACTTGTAGTAGATGTGTGCCGGTGTATCAAGAGCCTTTTCAAGTTCTATGGCCCGGATCAGAGGAGACGGGCGGTAGACTCTGTATGCATCCAGAACTTCCTCTGGAATGGGAACTCTTGGTTCCAGTGTTATTTCATGATCGATCATCCCTGACGGGAACAGAGCTGAAAGAGCTTCCGGTCCCACTGGAGACCCGTCAGGCCCAATAGGTGGTGGTGGAAGAGAGGGAAGAAAAGGCTTGATGTTCGTGTATTCTGTAGGCAGGAAATTGCTGCCCCTTGAAGAAAATCTTCGCATGGTATACTCCTATAATATTACTATAAAGTAAGTTACAAAAACTGAACAAAAACTGAACAAAAACTAAAATGTATAGAACTTCGAGTATTATTTATGGACGGAGGAACCCGCCCACCAGCGCCATGCGAATGTGCTGATTAGATCTGAACAAGTCGGAAGTAATAGATCGGCTTTCATCCAGGTAAGATGCACAGGATATCGGGAATGTCAACTGTTGCGGGAAAGGTCTTGAATCTCCGGCAATCCTGTCATTCTCCAGCTCCAGTTGGAGAAGGAGGTACTTGATGGCGTATTCATTCTTGCGGAAGAATTCAGTTTCAGAATATCCTGCATGGGGATCACTGCCAGCTCAGAAGAAGAGGAAAGAGCAATCTGAATCACTGAGTTTACAGAGCTGAAGCCCAGTTCCCCACCGGTTGAAGCGATCCATCCGGCGGTTGTGTCATTGTCATGAGTACCGGTGTAAATCACGCTTGCAGGTTCGATGCTATCAATGGAAAATTCCGGATCCTGAAGAGCGAAGTGAAGAACGATCATGCCGGGAAAGCCGCATTTTTTTCTAAGGTCATGTACAGACTGAGTGATAAGCCCCAGGTCTTCCGCAACAACAGGAAGTGTGCCAAGTTCTTTTTTCATGGCTGTGAACAGATCAATTCCCGGACCGTTGACCCATTTTCCATTTACTGCTGTCTTCTCCCCGGCAGGGATCTCCCAGTACTCGGAAAATCCTCTGAAGTGATCAATGCGCACAGCGTCATGAAGCTGCATGGTGGATCCTATTCGCCTTGTCCACCAGCGGAAACCTGACCGGGCACAGGCATTCCAGTCGTACACAGGGTTTCCCCAGAGCTGGCCGGTCTGGCTGAAATAGTCTGGAGGAACACCGGCAACAACAGAAGGCAATCCATTCTCATCAAGTTTAAAGAGTTCTCTGTTGAAAAAAACATCGCATGAGTCGTGAGCGGTGTATATGGGAATATCTCCCAGTATTCTGATCCCCAGTGAATTGCAGTATTCTTTCAGGTCCATCCACTGCAGGTAAAAAAAATACTGAATCATAGAGTGGATCAGAAGAGAGTCCGGATCAGGAGAGGCAGTATTGTTCCAGAGAGTCCATGGCTTTCCGGAGTTCTTTTCTTTCATTGCTGCGAACCAG
>JAGLDB010000450.1 GCA_023145935.1 Candidatus Sabulitectum sp.
GTGGAAGTAGACGGGTACGAGATCTACTTCTCAGATACAGACCCCGGTAACTGGAGCAATATAGCCAGGGTTGAAGAAACCACAACTGAGCATATAGCAACCAGCACCGGTTACTACTGCGTTAAAGCGCTGAAAGGAATTGATCTTTCTGAAGATTGGTCAAACAAGGCTAACGACAGAGCTGAGCTTCATCTTCTTTCAGGCACGCTTACAGTGAATGGTATCAATGGTATCAGATTCGAAGCGGCTCAAACAACCATTGGCGATGCAACTGAAACCGACTTTGCCCAGGATCTTTACATTGCCAAATCAGGAGATACCATCCTTATTTACAGGGGAAATACTGAGCCGGCTACTTACCCAGGTGGCTCAAATTCTCTGCTGTCTACTGCTTCAAACTATGTAGCTCCAGGGCCTGGTGATGCTTCCTGGATGAACTCCGCTGCAGTCCAGAATGGAACAGACTACTTTGTGCAGTTGGAGAATGGAGATTACGCCTACTTCGTGGTAGACACAGTGGCAACAGATTTTGTTGTCATCGGCTCCACACAGTACCAGAGCATAACCAGTCTCAGACTATTCAATACATTCCTTTTTTAGAGGAAACAGTGAATTTGCCCCCTTGACCGGGGGCATTTCTTTTGGAGAACACTATGGCAAGAGATTACAAAGCAGAGGAGATCAACAGGAAACACTGGGACGAGATTGCTCCTGTTCACCACAGATCATACGACACCAGAACCCTTGTTAACGGTGGACATGATCTGGATGCCACTCAGGTAAAAGAGCTTGGAAACATCAGTGGCAAAACTATCCTCCATCTTCAGTGTCACATAGGAACAGACACCCTGTCTCTTGCAAGACTTGGCGCAGAGGTAACAGGAATTGATATCTCCGGGGAATCGCTGAAAGTGGCCGAAGAACTGGCGAAAGAAGCAGGTCTTAGGGCTCGTTTCATTCAGACTCCGCTGTTCGACCTTCCTGATAAACTTCATGAGACCTTCGACATGGTCTACACATCAATCGGAGTTCTCTGCTGGGTCTCTGATCTGAACCAGTGGGCAGAGATGATCAACAGGTATCTGAAACCAGGCGGAACCCTCTACCTGATGGAGTCCCACCCTTTCATGCATGTGTTCGATGATGAGACAACCGGCCTGAATGTTCGGTATCCATACTTTTCAGGGGGGAAACCAACGGACTGGCCGGGAGACTGGCCTGACTATTCTGACGAGAACTATGTGGTAAAGAGCCCCACCAGAGAGTTCTCCTGGACAATAGGCCAGATACACAACTCTCTAACAGA
>JAGLDB010000451.1 GCA_023145935.1 Candidatus Sabulitectum sp.
CGCTGACATACAAATGGATTACAGACTCTGATCTCAGGTAATTATCATACTGATCTCACCGCTTCGGGAAAGCATTCACTGAGAATTTCATTGAACCGTTTTCTGGGAATCTCCACACTGTAATTATCTTGAATCCAGTCTCTTGCCTGACGCCTTACAGAAAGAGTCTCTGACCAGTTCTCACTCAGGTAGTCAAGATGGTCCGCCATGTCTTGGGCTGTGGTAAATACTCCAATAATATCAGGAGCTTCAGTAGCTATGTGAGTCCACGGTTTTGCAAGAGTGTAAAGACCTGCTGCCATGTAGGCATTTACCTTCATCTGATATACCACAGGGGAAATTTTCTGCACAGTGGCTATTCCAACCTGGTAGTTGTTCAAGAGCTCAGGTACCTTAAGCCGAGGCACCGGGGGCAGACAGCGAACCCTTCCTCCTGTCTTTTTACATAGATCCACGATCTTCTTTCTATCCTCACCTGTACCTACTATATCTCCCCTCATTGTCTTTGAGAGCATCACTCCCTCAATGAAAAGCTCCGGTTCATGGATGCTGTCGATGCTTGTAAGCAGCAGAGCTCTCTCTGCCGACGGGCTTTCCACATACCTGAACCTGGACAGGTCCTGATTGTGTGCAAGAGGTTCAGCATCAGGTACATGAGTGGTTGGACCTGCGATTGCAAAAACAGCGTTTTTCATCAACTCTCCAAAATTAGATCCCATATGTTCAGGGTTCAATTTTGAATGAAAACGCATGGCATAGGGGAGGCCTGAATACATTGCGGAGTAACCGGCCTCAGGATCCAGGCAGAGAACGAAATCTGCATTGAATCTTTTGAAATGCTTTTTCAGTGTCCTGCGGAAGAGCCACTGAATCAGACGAAAGCGGTGTCGGTCTCCTCGTTTCCACAAGGTGTTGAGTACCCCTGTTGTCCCAACTCCCACACACTTGATCCCTTCAATGGTTCTCGTGCCTGCTCTGTGGTTGCGAATTACATACATTGCCTGGTGGTCATCACCGAAAAGATCCAGCGGGGTTGTCCAACCGCCTGAATAGGCTGGTATGGTGTGGGTAGTTGCAACTAGAATGCGCACTGGTTATTCTCCAAAAAGAGAAGCGAATTTTCCCCCGGGATTTTTTTCCGCTACTTTTACTGTTTCATGATCGCCCGGTTTCCATTCCTCGCAGAAATTTTTTCCCTGCCGATCTGCAACGGTATCGGTGGTCATGGATCCACACATTCGTGCCTGGGAATCCCATAAAGCACACTGAATGCAGGAATGCAGCCAGCAGTCACACT
>JAGLDB010000452.1 GCA_023145935.1 Candidatus Sabulitectum sp.
CGCTGACATACAAATGGATTACAGATTCTGATCTCAGGTAATTATCATACTGATCTCACCGCTTCGGGAAAGCATTCACTGAGAATTTCATTGAACCGTTTTCTGGGAATTTCCACGGCGTAATGTTCATTGATCCAGTCTCTTGCATGGCGTCTTGCGGCAAGAGTCTCTGACCAGTTCTCACTCAGGTAGTCAAGATGGTCAGCCATGTCTTGGGCTGTGGTAAATATACCTATAATATCAGGAGCTTCAGTAGCTATGTGAGTCCACGGTTTTGCAAGAGTGTAAAGACCTGCTGCCATGTAGGCATTTACCTTCATCTGATATACCACAGGGGAAATTTTCTGCACAGTAGCTATTCCAACCTGGTAGTTGTTCAAGAGCTCAGGTACTTTGAGCCGGGGCACCGGTGGCAGACAGCGAACCCTTCCTCCGGTTTTTTTACAAAGATCCACGATCTTATTTCTATCCTCACCTGCGCCAACTATATCTCCCTTCATTGTCTTCGAGAGCATTACTCCCTCAATGAAAAGCTCTGGTTCATGGATGCTGTCGATGCTTGTAAGCAGAAGAGCTCTCTTTGCAGATAGACTCTCCGTGTACTTGAACCTGGAAAGATCCTGATTGTGTGCAAGAGGTTCAGCTTCAACTACATGAGTGGTTGGACCTGCGATTGCGAAGACAGCGTTTTTCATCAACTCTCCAAAATTAGATCCCATATGTTCAGGATTCAGTTTTGAATGAAAACGCATGGCATAGGGGAGGCCTGAATACATTGCGGAGTAACCGGCCTCAGGATCCAGGCAAAGAATGAAATCTGCGCTAAACTGTTTGAAGTGCTTTTTAAGTGCTCTGCGGAAGAGCCACTGGATCAAACGGAACCTGTGTCGGTCTCCTCGTTTCCACAAGGTGTTGAGTATCCCTGTTGTCCCGACTCCCACACACTTGATCCCTTCAATGGTTCTCGTGCCTGCTCTGTAGTTGCGAATCACATACATTGCCTGGTGGTCATCACCGAAAAGGTCCAGTGGGGTTGTCCAGCCGCCTGAATAGGCCGGTATGGTGTGGGTAGTTGCAACTAGAATGCGCACTGGTTATTCTCCAAAAAGAGAAGCGAATTTTCCCCCGGGATTTTTTTTCGCTCCTTTTACTGTTTCATGGTTGCCCGGTTTCCATTCCTCGCAGAAATTTTTTCCCTGCCGATCTGCAACGGTATCGGTGGTCATGGATCGACACATTTCTGCATCTGAATCCCATAAAGCACACTGAATACAGGAATGCAGCCAGCAGTCACACT
>JAGLDB010000453.1 GCA_023145935.1 Candidatus Sabulitectum sp.
CTCCGTTGCTTTTTTATGACATATTGCGTATATTTACAACAATCTCTAGTTCTCATACGCAAGGAGTATAAGATGAAGAATCTGAAAACACTGGCGGTACTCAACTACGGAGCCCTGCTCATTACAAACACAGCATTCTACTTTGTTTACAAAGGCAGAGCCGCTTCCCATATCTATGATGCAATTGGAATAGCAGGTCTGGTGATAGTGGCACTCACATTCATTCCCCTTCACTGGAAGTCCGGAATCTGGAAACTCACCCACGCAAAATCAAAAGATCTTGACGAACGGGAGCTGACCCTTACCCACTGGGCACTGAGTGAATCCTATGGATGGTTTGCGGTTATCTGCCTCTTGATAATGTTTGCTCTCTCACTTATTGGCCAGATGAACATCTGCCCCCAGTACACCATCTCCATACCTCTTGTTGCAAGCCTGATATACTTTTCCCACACTCTTCCCGGCACCATGATCGCCTGGAAAAAGGGTATTCCCTGGGACACAGAATGAAAGCACGGAAACTTTACAACCGTATAAAGAATCTCAGGGTAGAAAGGGGTATTTCCAGAAAAGAGCTGGCAGACCATATCGGAGTCAATCCGCAGACAGTGGGCTATCTGGAGAGACAGGATTACAATCCAAGTCTTGACCTTGCCTTCAGAGTAAGTGAGTTCTTCGGCTTCCCTGTTGAATTCATCTTTGCTACCCATAAGATCAAACCCATGAGCCTGGAGCTTCACAAACAGAGTTCAGAAGAGCATTAGCAGGATTGTCCTGTGTTGCAGTTCTGTTTTAAATGCTCTTCCAGCTCGATCTTCAAATAAGGTCACGACTCCGGAGAAGACTCGCTATCTCTTTTTGAGAGTACATTATCCTGAAGGTTATTCAGAACTCCAGGATCACGTACTCTGTCAATAATTTACCCAGCAATGATACTGTTCGCGCAGGCTCGCAGAATCATCACCGCACAACGCAATCAAGTTAAGAGCTTCTCCGTCCGTTCTTCTCACTCTCTTGACGCAATGGGAATAAGCAGTCATTATTCTGTAAAGCAGTCAATATCCATACTGAGAGGAAAATTAAGATGAAAAGTATCCTTATTCTATGCCTTGTTCCAGCTATCCTCATGGCAGTCAGTTTCTCTGATGATTTTGAATCCTACTCTCCCGGGGCAGATCTGGACAGTTCACCCTACTGGCTCCGGCCTGCAATGGGTGCCAACCTGCTTATTGCCGAAGAGGGAGGCAGTAACATCGTGGAAACTTCATGGGGCAGTGACAGTTTTGCCACTT
>JAGLDB010000454.1 GCA_023145935.1 Candidatus Sabulitectum sp.
GGTCCCAGGCAAGTTGGTAAAACTACCATGGTCAAACAGGTGATGAAAGCTCTTGAGAAACAGGGCGTTAACACACTGTATGCATCTGCAGACTTGTATGCTTTTAGTGGTGCTGTGTGGATTGAAGAAAGATGGAGTGCAGCCAGGATTCAAAGTATGAAAACCCGAACTGTTCTAATTCTGGATGAGATCCAGAAGGTTTCGAACTGGTCGGAGATAGTTAAGTTCTTGTGGGATCAGGAAACCAGTCGAAAGACACCGATTTCAGTGGTACTTCTTGGTTCATCAACTTTGCTGATACAGAAAGGTTTGTCTGAAAGCCTTGCAGGTAGATTTGAGATAATTCGTATGGGCCACTGGTCCTTTCTGGAAATGCAGAACTCATTTGGATTCAACCTTGAGCAGTTTCTTGTTTACGGAGGATATCCCGGGGGAGCGGATCTGATTGGCGATTTCAACCGGTGGCGGAGCTACATACTCGATTCATTGATTGAGACTTCTATTTCAAAGGACATTCTTATGATGGCCAGGGTAGAGAAGCCAATACTGCTGAGAAACCTGTTTATGCTTGCCTGTGAATACCCTTGCAGGATACTAAGCTACACGAAGATGCTGGGTCAGCTTCAAGATACGGGAAACACAACAACTCTTGCTCACTATCTGGATCTGCTTCAGGGAGCTGGGCTTATTACCGGATTGAAGAAGTATTGCGGGAGTGTTGTTAGAAAAAGAGGATCCAGCCCTAAATTGCTGCCCATGAATACCGCTTTAATCAGTGCGGTGCAGGGAATTAACATGAAAACGCTGGAAGAGAATCCACAAACAAGAGGATGGTTTGTTGAGGCAGCGGTAGGAGCATACATCTATGGTAAGATCAGCTGGAACCCGGAAGAAAAGCTGAGTTACTGGAATATGGGAGACAGTGAAGTTGATTTTGTTTACAGAAGAGGAAATGCTGTTACAGGCCTGGAGGTGTTCTCTGGGGCGCGGGGGCACACACGCAGGGGAATGGAACAGTTCAGACGAAAGTTTCCTTCATCGACAACTCTTCTCATAGGAGGAGAGGGTCTGCCAGTGGAGAAGGCACTTTCATTGGATCCAGCTGAATTGATTGAAGTATCGAATTCCATGTAATGCTTCTTTTCCCGGTGATTCTGGTGCTTTTCGAATGCTGGTTTAAAGAAGGAACTCGAGCGTACCAATACCATGACCCTCTACATGGTTTCAGCTCTTTTGATGTATGCTGTTCACGGAAAACACTGAAGAGCTTCTTTCAGATTCGGATA
>JAGLDB010000455.1 GCA_023145935.1 Candidatus Sabulitectum sp.
GGATCAATGAAGAAAACCGTCAGATTGTCTGGTTCATTTAACGGCAGGGTAAGGCTGAGTTCGTTGCTCCATGCAGAAAGCTCAGATGTATTTCTTGTTTCAAGAGCATACCAGTAGGTCTCCCCGGGAACCGCTGTGGAATCAAGCCATGTAAGCTGAAGCGGGTCATCGTAAAATATCTTCAGGGCTTCAGCCTGAGAAGGATCCGCCTCTATTCCAGCCGACTGGCTTCTCCAAAGTATGTATGCGTCAAAGTCTCCGTCTGAGCACTGTGTCCAGCTTGTGTAAACAAGGGAATCGGACTGGAGCTGAATTGCAAGAAAACTGGACGACGGGCTTCCCGGCGAATCAAGCGGAGAGTCACCGCATGACAAAGCCAGCAAAAAACCAATCACAACCGCAGAAACTACGTAAACTGTATATCTAAAATGCATTCAGCTCCAGCTCCGTCCCTTTTTTCTATCTATTCGATGCTCTTCCAGTACCTCTGACAAGGCTTCTGCCGCCACCTACTGGCAGCACGGGAGGCTCACCGTCATGTATCACAAATATATCAAAGAACTGCTGAAGAAGCCTTCTCTCTGTATCCCCGAAGATCATCCGGAAATCCGGAGATTCCGAAGAAACTATCAGCTGTTCAGCGGTACAAATATCTCTTACCATCCACTCTGCACTGTTGAACACGGCTTCATACAGAAGAGTTCCATCAGCCAGCCAGTCACCTTCATAACTCAAAGCCTCTTCCGCCAGGAAAGGAAATGATGTTCTGTGAGCAACAAGTGTAACCAGCTCGGTTCCAGTAACAACTGGAAGTGCTATTCTGCCCGAAGTGGATGGAACCGACCCATCATCCAACAGAGAATTCTCTGTATCTGAATCAATCATGTACGCCTGAATCCTGCATGTGAATTCCAAATGGAACTCCTTTGTTACAGAACCGTCTGACGCCATGGTGGAAATCATTACAGGTCTAAGATCAAAAGCAACTCCGTCGGTCTCTGTTCTGCACCCGAAAAGAGTATAACTGGACCAGTCTCCGCACTCCTCTATAAGAACATGCCCGCCTCCCAGAAGAGGATACTTTGAGATAACAGTATCAGGAACCACTGGCGGTACTACTGCAAACCCACTGGAAGGGTTCTGGACGTAAACCGTATCAGGTGGCTTCAACCCGCCTCCACCGCCTGCGTGTGTGGAATAGTCATAAACATTTACCGTGCATGCGGCAATTACAAGCAGTCCTGCTGCAAAAGCAATTATTTTCATATCTGTCTCCTTTC
>JAGLDB010000456.1 GCA_023145935.1 Candidatus Sabulitectum sp.
GCGATGTGGCTTTCTGGATGGAAAGCGCAATGCCAGGCAGTATGGGAATGGCAGTCTCCGCCCCTGATTTTCCTCTGTTCCTTTCATTGATGGAAGAGATGGGAATGGAAATAGTTGTTGAAGAGCAGCTGGGTGATGTTGAGATTTACTCAATGGATTCAGAAAAAGGAACGATCTTCTTTGCAGGAGCACAGGGAGTGGCTCTTATGGCCATGTCCACTGCAAAACTTGAGACCCTTATTAACGGTCTTTCCACTGAAACACACTACCAGGCTGCTCCGGCAAGTCTCACCATGAAATTCAACCTTTCCATGATAGGCCCCATGGCTGCAGCTCAGATGCCCATGGCAAGAATGTTGGTTGCCCAGGGAATGGCTGCCGACACAACAATGCCGGCATACCTGCCGGGAATTATGGATGTTTATCTTGATGGCATTGAAAGTTTCCTTTCCCAGGCCGACATGATGGAGTTTACCCTGATAACCGGGCCCGAAGATTTTGTAGTAAAGAAAAATGTCTCCTTTGTGTCCGGTTCAGCATTTGGGGAAATGCTGGTTGCAACCGATGAAGCAGATATGATTCGCAACATTACCCGGGGAAATGTGGCTACTGTTCGTTTCCAGATGCCTCCGGAAATAGCGTTTCAGATAACAAAGGCCTTCGCCGATGTGTTCACAACCGATGTCAGTGATGAGATCCTGCATTTCTGGTCTACTATGGCATCAAACGGAGCTGTTGCCGTTTATGACGATTATTTTATCCATATGGTTGTGGCGTATGAAGTGGAAGATGATCTTACCATCGAAGAAGTAGCGGTTCTTTATTCCGATTATCTGGAGCTGTTCACTCCATTCCTGGAACAGAGCGAAGAGATTGCAAATGCCCTCAGCATTCAGGATTACGGAATTGTACAGGTTGAAGGAGTTGATTTCTACTCCATGTCTATGAGCATTCAGATTGACACAATTTCTACCATGAATTTTGACTACTGGTTGACCGTGCACGATAGCGCCCTTCTTATGGAAACTGCTCCGCAACCGGAAATTCTGCTGAGCATTGTATCCGGAGATTACACTCCGGCAGAGCTTGACGGTACCGGCCAGATGGCCGGAGAGATGAGCATGGCAGGCTACTTTAAACTGATCATGTCTGTAAGCCCCGATGGAATGGACATTCAAGAGATAGGCTCTGATGTGATATTCAACTGGGATGGCGGCTATTCTGAAGGAGAGATCTACGGCGAAATGTCTATGAACGGCAGCGACGCTGTTTCTACCG
>JAGLDB010000457.1 GCA_023145935.1 Candidatus Sabulitectum sp.
CAGGGTGACCGGGAATAACATCAGCATCCTCCTCCATGACCTGCATCTCTGAATTCACTTCCAATCCACCGGAATCGGATACAGACAGTGCCAGATCAACAGATAACTCTTCAACGGCTTCAGGAATCTCTGACTGGCCTGAAACCAGTTCATCCGGTGACAACTCGATCTCTTCTTCTGCAAATTCAACTGTTACCGCTTCTTCCATCTCCTCAGAAAGAGTCTCATCACGAGGAGCAGAAACATCGCCTGAAACTATTTGAACCGAAACAGAGGTTTCCTCAAGCGCTATACTCGAAAGAGATGCTCCAGTACCATCAATGTAAAATACTTTTACACCAATGTAAGCGGCACACAGGGCTGCAGCAATGAACCATGTCCGTTGAGTCCGCCACCAGGGAGTAGCATGTTTGATATTGCTGCGCATTTTTTTAAAGCTCGCTTCGCCGGGATCATTCCAGCTATCACGCCAGACGGATTCCATCTGTTTCTGAGCCATGGTAAAAATTCTGCAACTTTCGCAGTGCTTGATGTGTTCAGAGATAGTGTCTGCTTCCGGAGATTCGATCTCTTTATCGCACCAGATCATCAGAGTATTTCTGTCAGGGCAGGTCATGGCTGACCCCCAAGCTCTGTGACAACAAATGCTTTTACAGAGCTTCGAGCTCTGTTTAATCGTGACATAACTGTGCCAGTGGCAATATCAAGTGTTTCAGCGATTTCTTCATAGCTCAACTCCTGATCTACCCTTAGAACAAATACAGAACGCAGAGCGGGTGTGAGCAGTTCAACAGCCTTTTGTACAGCAGCAACAAGAATATCCCGATTGCTTTCCTGAATAGTGGTATCGGCAGTGGCAGTCTGGCCACCTCCGCCATATCCTTCGTCAAATTCCACCTCGGCACGCCTGGAGCGGGAACGGGAAAGGTTAATTGCAGTATTTGTAACAATTCTATACATCCATGTGAAAAAACGATATTCAGTATTAAAGCTGTGCATAGCCTTCATAGCCTTAATGAATGCGTCCTGTGTGATGTCCCATGCATCATCATCGCAGTTACACATCCTTCTTGCCACCCGGAAAACCCTTTTCTCATACATTCTGACTATTTCTCCAAAAGCTTCCTTGTCTCCCTGTACAGCTCTTTCAAGAAGCTCAGGTTCTGAAGCGGCCAATCCCGCTGTCAAAAAGTATACAAGGTGAAAGATCATTTCATTCCCCCGGGAGCGTGACTGACAATGGGCGTTGAGCAGAAAGGCTGCACAGTCTAG
>JAGLDB010000458.1 GCA_023145935.1 Candidatus Sabulitectum sp.
TTGGAAGAACCTGTCTTATGGACAGTATTCTAAAATGCAACTGGAAGGGTCCTGTTGGTTTTAATAATGACACCACTTCTTATGCTCCATTCGAGGCAATGGGCAGCTTTCCGATGGTGGGAATAACCTGGATCGGAGCCAACTGGTATTGTGACTGGCTTTCTTCGCAGAGCAGCACAGGATTGGAATTCCGATTGCCTGACTGCGATGAATGGGAGCTTCTTGCATCTCCCGGGGCTGATCTTTCAGTTAACCTTTCTGACATAAACGAAACCATTCTCACAAGGCACCCCGAACTGGATGACGGATGGCTGGAGACTGCACCATCCGGTGCTATGGGACGAAGCAATTGGGGGTTGTGTGAAATGCAGGGCAATGTATGGGAGTGGACATTTACGCAGGGGATTGCAGTTGGAGGAAGCTGGCTTTCATCAGTTGAAGATTGCCGATCGGAATCGAGAATAGAATTGAAAGATAACCTCGGTTTTCCTTTTGTGGGTTTCAGGGTTGTGGCAACAGGTTCTCCTGCTGATATTCCAGTAAGTCTTTAAAACAGGGAATGGGAGCTGATCATGAATAGAGTTATACCAGGTGGCCCTCTTTGTCAGGCCCCAGAGTTACCAAGCATACCGGATCTTGTAATTAATGTAGCCAGAAGATTTCCTGACAGAGTCGCTGTACGGGAACCGGCGGAGCTGGGAAAATTTAAGTCAATCAACTACAGGCAGTTTGCCAGCAATATTGACTGGGTTGCACGGGGAATACTTGAAACCGTAAAAGAGCCTGTGGTTGCTGTAATAGGGAAGAACAGTATTTCATGGTACACAGCCTACCTTGCAACACATCGCGCCGGAGGAATTGTAGTTCCAGTTGACCCTGGTCTTCCCCAGTCTGACATACACAATATTCTTCACTATTCCGGTGCTAACATGATCTTTCACGATGCTGACTTCGGCGACTGGTTCGAGGACTGCAAGGATATTATTCCAGTTGTTATGAATGCGGGCTTCAAGGATGCCCCGATACTGTTCAGCAGCATTCTTCGAAAAGGCAGATCCAGCGATATCGATCTGCCTGCAGAGTATGATGTGAGCAAGATTGCCATTATTAGCTATACATCTGGAACTACAGGATTAGCCAAGGGTGTTGTCCACTCCCAGGCCACCGTTCTTGCTGATGTGAGGCAGACTCTGCAGTTTTTCAATATAAAGGAAACTGATATTTTCCTAAGCGTATTACCTGTTCATCATCTGTTTGAGGGAA
>JAGLDB010000459.1 GCA_023145935.1 Candidatus Sabulitectum sp.
CCAGGATCACCGCAATTTCCTCCATGCGGGTGTCGCGAAGAAGATCAGACCCCTCACCGGCCAACCGATCCAGAAGGTTTGTCTGTGGAAATTCAACGCTCTCTTTAAGGATATGATAATGATCTCGCAACTGAGAAACAGAAATACCGTATTCCCCTGCCAGCTGCTCCTGGGTAAAATGAGGGCCTCCTCTGGTCACCGCATACTCCAGAGCGGCAGCCCAGGCTTCCGGCTTTCTTCCCGAAGGTGTACTCACTGCACAAAAACGACTCCACGCCTCTGCGGCCACGGTTGCTGCCTCCGTGGAATATCCGTGAAGGCCAAGCATACCTGCTGTCATACCCGGCACCAGATCCACAAGCGGAAGGTCGGTCTTTTCAATTGCACTCCGCCGCATCTGAACCCTTAATGCCTCGATCCGCAAAAGGCTGTGTTCTATCTTCTCGTCGTATGGAGCCAGTTCCTTTGCCTGAAGAAGAAGGTGAAGACTCTCCTCCAGCCTGTCTCTCTTGGCCTCCAGCAATGCGAGATATGTAAGGGTGGAAGCAACGCGGTACCGCTCTCTTCGTGCAACAGATAATAGAACCCGCTCAGCGTCAGTGTCGCGGTGGAGCATTAGAAGAACAAGCCCCTTTTTCCTTCTTGCGTCAATATCCTTCGGGTAGAGCTTCAAGTAGGAATCAATGGACTCCAGGGATGTTTCAAAAAGATCCAGTCGCAGAAAAATATCCGCTGCAAGAAGAAGGGCTGCAGCTCCTGGAACACCGTACCACTTGAAATTTGAAAGCCTCCGGGCAGCACTGCCCAGGTCGCCTTTGTCCAGTTCAAGTCGACATATCTCAAGAACGGCAAGATTCTCGTCAGGTGTACTACGCACAGAAGGGTCTTCCAGCAACCTCTCCAGACCCTCCCGGGCTTTCTCTGTGTCGCCGCTTTCCCTTGCCTCTTCCACCTGCTGCCACAACCAGCTTATCTTGTGGTTTTCCATAACCCCTCCTGCAGTCAGTTTACCGTGGCCAGAACCCCTGTGACAGAGGATGACTGGCTGAACAACCCACCATCGGTCTCTGCCTCAATAACATATATGTAAGCGCCTGACGCAGGAATGTCACCATCTTCATCAAGACCATTCCATAATATCTGATTGTACCCCTGCGAACACTGCTTTGAGAACCTTGTAATGCACCTGCCTGCTGTGGTGAATATGGAAACAGTTACAAACGCATTTGAAGAAACTGAAAAGCTGAAACACCGCAGACCGC
>JAGLDB010000046.1 GCA_023145935.1 Candidatus Sabulitectum sp.
CTGTGAGCCATGTCATGGTGTTTCTAATCCTTCTTGTGCTGTCACCTGAAGCCACTGGATTGTCTTCACTGTAAACGTAGGCCATGAAAACCTCAGCAACTGCTGATATGCTGTCTGTAAGAAGAATTCTGCGTTCCCGAAGGCTGTCAACAAAAACACCCATCTGTTCTGCTGACATCTCTCTGTCACCTCGGCTGTTCCTGTCATGCCTTACAAGTTCCTGAGACCTGGCAATATCAATGATGTAGGAAGTGAAGGAAGCATATCTGTAGCCGTTCACCCTGTCCTTTTCATGCATTTGACCATTTTCAAGCGTCAGACGGAGGTGGTTGGCTCCCACAGGTTCCATGGTTCCTTCCATGGCGGTAATTGTTCTTGCAGGTGCTCCGGGATTACTTGTATGGATGATCACACCGAACAATTTTCCTGTGAGGTCATCTTTTTCCTGAACAAAAATCCTGTAGTTCTCAATTTCATCAACAAACATTCCAGGTTCAATCCTTGCTGTTGGTCTCATGGTTCCGATATCCAGCAGAAGGTTGCGGGCAATATGGTTGGCTTCAGGAAGAACGCTGTTGTTGAATACCACAAGAATTCCAGCTATGAGCAATGCAACCATCCCCAGAGGAAAGATTATGTTGTAGATGCTTGCACCGCTGGCTTTCATTGCAGTGATCTCAAGGTCTCCCGACAGTCTTCCAACTGCGATTAGAATTCCCGCAAGAACTCCCATTGGAATAACCACTGCAATCATTGAAGGGAGAAGAAGCATGAAGATCTCTGCAACAACGCGCATTGGAACGCCTTTGCTGACGATTAGATCCAGCAGATCCAGAAGTTTGTCCAGCAGCATTATGAAAGTAAACAGCCCGAGAGAGAGCAGAAATGGCGGAAAAAATTCCTTCAGGACATATACTTGCAACTTTTTCATTAAATTCCCATGATAGACGCTTGCGTTCAAGGTGGCTGACGGTGAATTATAGCAATGTCGGGGTTCACTGTCATGGTTCATGGAACATGGTTGTTGTTCAAGGATAGAACTCACGAGGTGAAATGAAAATACTTTTAATTCCAGCGCTTTTGTTTTTAATTGTATCTTCGGCCAGTGCAGCCGGATTGCGCAGTTTTACGCTTATTGACGAGAATCCCGGTTACTGGTATCAGGACTCTCTGCCGTGGCTTGTAAGCCTTCCGGCAGCTCAGGTTCAGGTATGGTCCAGCCTGATGGGTGATGGTCTCAGTTACAGACTTATGTACAGAGGCTACCCTCTTGCAACCTCCAGAACATGGTCTCTTGATGCTGTTCGCTCAAGGCTTATAGGGTGGAGTACATGGAAGAAATGGACAGAGGCAAATGCCCGAAACGGCATTCGCAACAGCGATACTCATGGTAGTCTTGTTCCAACCATCTATCTGCCGCTTTCAATGCCGGGTCTTATAGGCGACGCAATAGGAACCGGCGGTCAGCTTGATATTTCCGGGCATCAGACGATCTCTCTCTCAGGGGTAAGTCATATCTATCCAAACAGAGTGAATGTTGAGGGATCAAGTACATCTCTCTTTCCTGACCTGAAGATGGAACAGGATCTTCGCATTCGACTGGATGGAACAATCGGTGAGAAAATTCATGTGGCAGTGGATCATGACAGCCAGAGGCAGATCGGTTCAGATTACAGCGTGAGTCTCAGCTACGACGGAGATGATGATGAAATCATACAGTCAATCGAACTGGGTGATGTAAATCTGTCCATCACAGGCCCTGAGTTTATCAGCTATTCAATTCCGCATCAGGGGCTTTTCGGTGCAAAGCTCATTGCCCAGGCAGGTCCTTTTGACATTACTGCCATAGCAAGCAAGGAGGGCAGTTCAACAGAAAGCTCCGATTTTGTGGGGCAGGCTTCTCTTGTGAACGATTCAATCCTGGACATACGGCCGGCCAATAATTACTTCTTCCGGGCGTTTCCGGACACGGTTTCAGCACCATACATGAACCCCCTGGCCATTAGTGTATTTATTGACGATGGTGATCCAACAAATAATCTTGAGACAGGTGCAGTTGAGGGAACATGTTTCATACCGAACCCTTCCGGGGGAGAGGTGACGGAATCGGGATGGTGGGATGTACTTGAACAGGGTATAGAGAAGGATTTTGTGCTGGTGGACTCCAACAGAACAATCAGATTCATCAGACCTGTGAACGATAACTACCGTATTGCCGTTGCGCTTGTCACCATGGCTGGTGATACTGTGGGAACTGCTCCAAATAACCTGAAACTGATTAAGGAAACGAATCCTTTCCCCGATGATCTCTCATGGCAGTACGAGATGAGAAATTACTACTTCCTGGGCGCCAACAATATTGTCAGGGAAAGTTTCAACTGTGATATTTTTCTGCAACGACCCGGTGAAGATCCCACCTCTGTCCAGGACGGAGTGCCATTCATTCAGGTTCTGGGGCTGGATACAAACGGCGATGGTCTCATGTACGATGAGGATGCTACCATGGACTGGGAAAACGGTTTCATCATATTTCCCCAGAGCAGACCATTTGCCAGCGCTGATCTCGATTACCCCAACTATGTAGTCTACAATGAAAAGAATCCCGCAATGAACAAGTCATTGTATTACATGAGGGTAAGTTACAGAGCAGCCTCCACCACATATTCCTTGGGACATATGGGAATTGTGGAAGGCAGCGAGAAGGTAACTCTTACAGTGGCAGGTCAAGCAAGAACTCTGGTACGCAACACGGACTATTCAATAATTTATGAAGTAGGTTTGCTGACTCTTATGGGGGAAGCTGCTGATCTTGCTCAGGACCCGGCTAATACCCTTCGAGTAACTTTTGAGTACATTCCTTTTTTCAGCTCTGTGTCTAAGACCCTGCTGGGTACCAGAATAGTTTACAACATGGGCTCTCATTCCTGGATCGGGGGAACCATGATGTACGAAAATGCAAATTCCCCTGAAGACAGACCCAGAGTCGGAGAGGGTTCGTTCGGAACCACTGTGTTTGACGCAGATATTCATCTTGAGGCAAGACCTGAGTTTCTTACCGATGCTGTGAATATGCTGCCTCTGGTTTACACTGAAGCCGAGAGTCAGGTAGTGCTGTCAGGAGAAGTCGCGGTAAGCCTTCCTGTGGGAGAGAGTAAAGCCTGGCTGGATGACATGGAGGGATCAGAATCTACATTTCCCATTGGACAGTCAAGGTCTGCATGGTTTTACTCTTCCATGCCCAGGCGTGCTTCTTCATCGCTTTTCCCAGTTGGGGAATCCAGATGGTACAACGCAACAGACAGATGGTCACTTCACGACATTATTCCAGGTGAGACCAGCAATGACGCTCTTAAAAAGATCAGCGGAGTGCTGCAGTTTGTTTTTACTCCTGACGAGGACAACCTTACCGGTTCCTGGGGTGGATTTCAGAGATGTATTGAGCGTTACGGAACTGATCTATCCCGGAAAACACATCTTTCTCTTTATGTAAGAGCCACCGGCTGCGCAGTGAATGGCAATCTTTACATTGATCTTGGTGAAAGAATAGATGAGGACACATACTGGCTCGAGAGGGTTGGAGACGATCTTGTGAGAAGGGCCAACGGGGTGCTTGATACAGAGGATGTTAACTCTGATGGAATAAGATCAACCACTGAAGACACAGGACTTGATATACTGCCTTCCGTTGATGAACCTGGATATAATTCAAGCAGTAACCCTGATCCCAACGACGATAACTATTTGTACAATGCCGGTGACCCTCTTAACATCAGATTCGATGCTATTAACAACTGCGAGAATAATGGAAGGCTGGACACGGAGGATCTGAACCGGAATGGTGTTCTTGACCGGTCAAATTCTTTCTTCAGGATCAGAATACCGTTGAATGATCCCGACTATATAGTTTCAACCAGCTCTACCGGATGGATGCTTGTTCAGATCCCTCTTGATGATTCTCTGCTGGTGAGCGTTCCTTTTGTCTCTACAGGAGATCCTACCTGGGAGAAAATCACATATGCCCGTGTATGGGTTGATGGGTTTACTCAGCAGGATACTCTTGAATTCTATGATATGGGTCTTGTGGGCAACAGATGGGAGCCCAATAGTATCAGCCTTATCCAGCAGATAGGTTTTCCAGTTCAACCAGAGGAAAAATTCACAGTCTCTGTTGTGAACAATCGTCAGAATCAGAATTACATTGACAACCCTCCACCTGATATTGATCCAGGAGAAGACAGAAACGGTGAGCTGAAACTTGAGCAATCCATTAGTCTGGAATGTTCTGAAATACTCTCAGGTCATGAAGGAGTAGCAAGACAGACATTTTATTCCATAGAGAATTATACCCAGTACCGATCCTTGAGTTTCCCCTTTCATGGAGGTTCTTCCGGAGGGGAACTATTTTTTCAGATGGGTAGAGACAGCCTGAATTATTACGAAGTTACATGCGATGTACAGCAGGGCTGGCAGGAGGTAGAGGTTGATCTTCAGGATCTGGTCGATCTGAAAACCTTGAAAGATCAGACCGGAGAGGATGAACTGAGATCGGGAAATATTGCGGTTGTAGGCAATCCATCTCTTTCCGAGATTATGATGCTGGGGCTCGGTGTTAGAAACAGGAACGAGCCTTCACTGACTAATCTGGTATGGGTTGATGACATTACAGTTGTGGGACACTACCTGGAGCCTGGAAGTGCGCACCGGGTGTCAGGTGACATCAAATTCGCGGATATGCTTTCAATCTCAGGTGACTACAGAATGATTGATGATGATTTTCACGGCCTGGGTAAAACCAGTGGAACCGGAACTACGGTGACTCGTTACAGTGCTTCGTCTACTCTTAATCTGGACAGATTCACCCCTCCTGTATGGAACTGGTCGCTTCCAGCTACTTACGCATGGAACAGGCATTTCTCTGAACCCAGGTATGCCACCAACAGTGATATACGGTTGGAAGGTGATGAAACGTGGGATTACCGCACTGAATCCAATAAGTGGGACACCTCGATTCAGTGGAGAAGAAACGGCAGATCTGATGATTTCTTCGGACAGTATTTTCTTGATCCGATCCACATACGGCATGCGCTTGGAAATGGGTGGGGAAGAACAAGTACAACCCGTGATTCTACTGTAAATGAAAACGTTTCTTTTACTTATGACCTTCATCTGGGCAGAATGAGTCTGTTTCGTATGCCGGTGCTGGAGGACATCAGACTTCGCCCTACAAGGTTCGGGTTTGGTGTAAGCTGGAGGCGTGGAAGAAATGTGATGTATGACATTGCGAACAATGATACTGTTCTTACCCGGGACGACACAGAGCGTGTACTGCTTACAGACGGCAATATTGCCTTTAACCCATGGAAAGGGCTTACAACAAGCTACAGCCTTGCTGTTGGCCGTGATATGTACTACCCATGGGATGAACCATTAACAGGATTCAATGTTGGAAGAGAGACCTCACGCAACCAGAGTGCCGGGGTGAGCCAGGAGATAAACTTCTGGAATTATCTCAAACCCAGAGCCAGTTGGGATGTAAGGTACGGTATGACAAGACTCAGCCCGCACACTTCCACTGGGGCAGATACCTTGAGCAGGCCAGATGTTGGTAGTGATGTTACTGCCAGACTGAACCTTAGACTCGGACTTGCTCACACCATCAGATCCATAGCGAGGTTAAGGGATGAGAGGCTTGATGAGGACGCTTTACCAGGCAGCCCAAGGTGGCTGTTAAGCAAGATGGAGAGATGGGCTGACAGAATCACAGATCCGAATATAGTTTTCAGCAGATCCCGGGGCAGTGACTACAACGATGTTCTGATCATGCCTTCAGCAGCCTACCAATTCGGATTTGAACCGGAGATCGACGGATTGGATCCGTACAGCAAGACGACTTCCAATTCAATGCAGATCTCGGGGGGGTACAGGCCTACCAGCACGATGTCTGTAAGGTTGGAGTACAATGATTCCGAGAACAAGAGCTATTATTCGGGCTTCTGGAACAGAACGGACAATACCACATGGCCTTCAGTTACATTGTCGTGGAGTGGACTGGAAAGATATCAGCCGCTTGCTTTTCTCCGGAGTGGTTCAGTTAGCAGTGGCTACAGGTTGGAAACCAGTATGTCATCACGAATTGAAAGTGACAGCTTGACCCCGGTGAGCGAAACAAAAACTTCGAGATGGAGCCCTCTTATAAGTTTTACAGGTTCATTTGATAATAAGGTTCAGATAACAATTTCCGACAATATGTCTGCTACTGAAACAAGAAATTACACAGGAACCTCTGCTGTTGTTCGCTCGGGAAACAACTCGGCCCAGTTCAAGCTGACCTACAGTTTCAGTGCTCCAGGTGGGCTTTCTATCCCGATTCCCCTTCTGAACAGATTGCGATTGTCATTTCGCAGTGACCTTACAACATCTCTTTCAATTACCAGATCGACCAGTACAAGCGAGGTTACCGGTGGTCAGGCAGGGGAGACCCAGGTTCAGTCGGATAAGACTGAATGGCGTATTGAACCATCTGCTTCTTATGATTTTGGAACAGTTACGGCTTCAATGACAGCAATTTACGGCTGGAAGAAAGATGCAGTTAACAACCAGTATGATCAGAAGGATGTGGGTCTGAATCTTTCAGTAACAATCAATTTCTGATTCAGCTCTTGACATTAGAGCATTATCATTAAAAGATAGGTATTCGTGTGCTCATATTCTCTTATTTGAGGTAAGGAAGAGGTTTGAATGAAATTGGGTCAGATGTTGCTGAAAGCTGGGCTTCTTGATCAGGATCAGCTCACAAATGCCCTTGAACATCAGAAAAACGAGGGTGGCAGGCTGGGATATAATCTTGTAAAGATGAACCTTATATCCGAAGAGAAGCTGAATGATTACCTTGCAAGACAAAATCATATTGAGGCTGTTAACATAGAGAGCGGTGATATATCGCCGGATGTTTTGAGCCTGGTCTCTGCGAAACTGGCGTTGCGGTATGAAGTTATTCCTGTAGAGAAGGAAGGGCGAAGGCTTGTTCTCGCCATGGCTGATCCACAGAATCTTTTCACTATTGACGACTTAAGATTCTCACTTGGGATGGAGATCGAACCCCATATATGTGCTTCTTCCATGATTCAGCGGGCTCTGCGAAAATATTATGGTGCGTCGGATGCGCTGGTTCCTGTTGACGATACCGAAAAGGAAATTGAAAAAGAAGAAGAGCTGGATACTTCCGAAGATGAACTTATTGTAGGGGATGAGGCTTTCTTTTCACTCATCGAGGAGGAAGAGGAAGAAGAGGAAGAAGAGGATCTTTCAATGGATCTCTCTGATTCTCCTGTTGTTAAGCTGGTAAACAGTGTTATTGCCGATGCTGTGAAACGAGGCGCCAGTGACATCCATTTTGAACCATTTGAGAAGTTCATAAGAATCAGGTACAGAATTGATGGTGTTCTGCATGAAATAATGAGACCCAGCAGAAAGTACCGACAAGCCATGGTGAGTCGACTCAAGATTCTAGGTGACATGAATATTGCAGAACACAATCTACCTCAGGACGGAAGAACCAAAGTTCGCGTGGGCGACAGGTTTGTGGATATGCGACTTTCTACACTGCCTACTCTTTTTGGAGAGAAGGTTGAGGTTCGTCTTCTTGACCGTTCAATGGTTCAGTTGAATCTGGATGTTCTTGGGTTTGAAGAAGAGACTCTCTATCAGTTTAGAAGAGGCATCAAGCGTCCATACGGTATTGTCCTGGTTACTGGTCCAAGTGGTAGTGGCAAAACGACTACCCTTTATTCCGCCCTTACAGAGTTGAATGATGTGGGGGTAAATATTATGACTGCAGAGAATCCGGTTGAGTTCAATCTGAAGGGCATTAATCAGGTTCAGATGAACCCTGACGTGGGACTTACCTTCGCCAAGGCTCTTCGCGCATATCTCAGACAGGATCCTGATATCATCATGGTTGGAGAGATCAGAGATCAGGAAACCAGTGAGATTGCCATTCGAGCCGCGCTCACAGGTCACCTTGTTCTTTCCACTGCGCATACAAATGATGCTCCAAGTACTATTAACAGACTTGTTGATATGGGAACAGAGCCGTATATGCTCAGTACCTCGCTGATATGTATATGCAGCCAGAGACTTATAAGAAAAGTATGCAACAACTGCAAAACTCCGGTAATGGTTCCCCGCGAAGCTATTGTTGAGGCTGGCATTGACCCTGAAAGGTTCAAGGGAATTACATTCTACGAGGGCACTGGCTGTTCCAAGTGTAACCAGACTGGTTACAAGGGTAGAATTGGCATATATGAAGTAATGCAGATAGATGATGAGATGCGCGGGCTTATTGAAGGAGATGCTAACAGTGTTGATCTGGAAAAGGCAGCTCTCCGGAAGGGTATGATCAACCTGCGAGAGGCTGCTCTAAGAAAGCTTGAGCGTGGTTTAACAACTTTTGACGAAGTGATCAGAGAGACTGTCTCGAATGTATAACCGGCTGGCAATGGTTTTGCTGCAGTCAGGTCTTGTTGAGCAGGATGATATAAACAGAATTGCCGGTGAGTGGGGTCCAGGCGAGACCGCTCTCGCAGAAGCTCTTGTTCTTGGAGGGCAGGTAACTGAAGAGTTGATTACAGAGTTTCTTGCAGAGATTTATGGTATCGATCCTATCTACCTGAACGAAACCGGTCTTGATTCGCAAAATGCAAAGATGCTTAACGAGTCATTTGCCAGAGAAAATATGGTTGTTCCTGTGAAGGTAGAGGATAAAGCATTGTTCGCCGCTATGGCAGACCCGGCAAACCTCTATGTAATAGATGAGATCAAATTTGCAACTGGTATGGAAGTCATTATTTATGCTTCTGCTCCTTCAGCAGTAAGAAGAGCTCTTGATGATGTTTACGGACAGATTGATGCTCTTGTAAGCGTTGACGAGACCCTCGATGACTACGACGAAGATGAAGATTTTCTCCAGGAGGTTTCCAGTCTTGAGGGCGACGTCTCTGAACAGGATTTTGATCTGGAGGAAGATTTTAAAAGCGAGTCGGATGCTCCGGTAATCAAATTTGTTGATGGAATGATAGCCAGAGCTGTCCGGACGGAAGTTTCCGATATACATATAGAACCTTATGAGAAGTTCCTCAGGATAAGATTCAGAAAAGACGGAATCTGTTCTGAGGTGTACAAGATCAATCCGAAAATGCAGAACCCTATTCTTTCCAGGCTTAAAATAATGTCAGGTATGAATATAGCAGAGCGCAGGCGTACCCAGGATGGTAGAATTAAAGCAAAAGTTGATAATCGGATCATTGATTTTCGGGTTAATTCTGTTCCCGCAATTGATGGAGAGAAAATTGTGCTTCGAATTCTTGACAGAGGCAACCTGCAGTTGGATCTAAGAGATCTTGGTTTTCCTGCTGACGCACTGAAGACCTTTCTTGCCGGGGTGAACTCTCCTTTTGGTATTGTACTGGTTACAGGGCCAACAGGCAGTGGAAAAACCACAACACTTTATTCCGCACTCAGTTCGCTTAATACCCCTGCTGTTAATATTCACACTGCAGAAGACCCTGTTGAGTATAATATTGACGGGTTGATCCAGACGCAGATCGATTTCTCCATGGGGTATGATTTTGCTTCTGCTTTGAAGGCAATATTAAGACAGGATCCCAATATAATCATGTTGGGAGAGATCAGAGATTATGAAACAGCTTCAATTGCAATAAAAGCGGCCTTGACAGGGCAGCTGGTTTTCTCCACAATACATACAAATGATGCACCCGGTACTATCAACAGGCTTGTTGATATTGGTATCAAGCCGTTTCTTGTTTCAAGTGCCATAAGAACAATCATGGCTCAGAGGCTTGTCAAGACCATTTGCAAGAGTTGCAAAGCACCATATACATGGTCAGACAAAGAGCTTGAAGAGGTAGGCATAGACCCGGCGGAGATGTCCGGGATAAAGACCATGCGGGGCAAGGGATGCAGAAGGTGCGGCGGGTCTGGAAGCAAGGGCAGAAAAGGTATTTATGAAGTGCTTACTCTGGATAAAGACTTGAAACAGGCAGTGATAAACCGTTCCTCAGCTACTGAATTAAGATTGATGGCAGTGAAGGGCGGGATGCGTACGCTGAGAATGGACGCTGTGGCAAAATTTAAAATGGGTATGATTACCCTTGAAGAGGTTGCCAGAGTTACTGCAGATGATGAGGAAGATATTAAGATTGCTGCTATGAATTACAAGCTGGAGAGACAGATCAGTTCAATTTCGTCATAGTTTTTTCAGGGGCGGAGCCCCGCAAAGGAGGATCGAATGAACATCAAAACACTCCTGAAGGAGATGATGGAAAGGAGAGCCACGGATCTTCATCTTACTGTTGGTGCGCCGCCGACCATCAGGATCGACGGTGATCTTACAAGAATGGAGTATGATCCTCTAACCCCAAACGAGACTCAATCGCTTGTTTACAGTCTTCTTAAGGATGATCAGAAGAAGCGCTTTGAACTGGACAATGAACTGGATTTTGCTTTTGGTATAAAGGGTCTCTCAAGGTTCAGGGCAAATGTGTTTACTCAGCGGGGTTGTGTTGCCTGTGCTATCCGAGTTATTCCGTATGAGATCATGGATTTTGATGAGCTTGGACTTCCAGATATTATTACTACCCTCGCAGATAAAAGACAGGGTTTGATTCTTGTCACAGGGCCTACTGGATGTGGTAAATCCACAACAATAGCTTCTGTTATAAAGCGTGTTAACAGCAAAAGGCACTGCCACATAATCACGATCGAAGACCCGATAGAGTATGTGCATCACCACAACAAGAGTATTGTGAATCAGCGTGAGATAGGCAGTGATACTGCTTCGTTCAATATGGCTCTGAAATATCTTCTTCGTCAGGATCCGGATGTGGCTCTGATTGGTGAGATGCGTGACAGGGAAACAATGGGCGTGGCACTTAATGTTGCCGAAACAGGCCACCTTACACTTGCTACTCTGCATACCAACTCTACCTACGAATCAATTAACAGGATCATCGATACTTTCCCTGCTTCAGCTCAATCACAAGTTCGAAGTCAGCTTTCGTTCGTTCTGCTTGGAGTACTAACTCAGCAGCTTATACCTCGCCAGCGGGGCACTGGGCGGGCTCTTGCTGCAGAAGTGCTGATCTGTACTGCTGCTGTTAAAGCCTGTATTAGAGATGATAAGCTGCATCAGATCTATGGAATGATGCAGGCTGGGCAAAAGTATGGAATGCAGACTATGAATCAGTCTCTTTACAAGCTATACTACAACAGAGAAATCACAAAAGAAGCTGCGATTGAGCGATCAGTTAATCCCGTCGAGCTCGAACAGATGATTGTGACAGGAAGAGAAATTTTATAAAGGGAGGACCTTATGGGTGAATTTCAATGGACGGGGACTAACCGGCAGGGACGGACCTTGAGTGGAACCATGCAGGCGAAATCCCGTGGGGAAATCAAGGATCTTCTGGAGGCCCGGGGGGTCTCCATTACTAACATCAAGGGTGGGTTTGA
>JAGLDB010000460.1 GCA_023145935.1 Candidatus Sabulitectum sp.
TGCTTTTCCCGTAAGCAGAGTAGCCGTTGGCAAGTACCTTTAGAATCTCTTCTCTGTCGGGTGCACTTTTTAACCCGCCCTCACGGGTCCGGTGACTTACGCAGACAGGGGCTACCTTCTTCAGACAATCAAATGTTACAGATTTTTCTCCTTTAAAGGCTGCAAAAGCTCTTGCTGCCCGGAGAGTGACGATATCTGCTCTCTGACCGTCGAGACCCAGTTCTGCCATTGCAGCTGCAACTATTCCAAGCATACCCACAGGCAGGTCGATCTTAGAGAGTTTACTGCGTGCCTGACTTATGATGTTTTGAAGTTTTTTGTCATGCTTTCTGAATATCTCACAGAACTCGGAAGGACTTTCAGCAAATGCCAGAACTCTCTTTACTATTTCAATACGCTCTTCAGGGTCATCTATAGTTTCAATGGGAACACTCATAGCGAAGCGGTCAAGTATCTGCGGACGCAGTCTTCCTTCTTCCGGATTCATAGTGCCAAGCAGAATGAATTTCGCAGGGTGGGTAACTGAAAGATTGTCCTTTTCAGCACAGTTAACCCCTGAAGCTGCGCAGTCAAGAATATTGTCGGCAATGTTGTCCGGTAGCAGGTTTACCTCATCAATGTAGAGCACCTGATTGTTGGCAAGTGCCAGCAGTCCCGGCTCAAATTCTACTCTGCCTTCTCGAAGCAGAGCATCCATTTTCAGTGTTCCAAGAAGTCTGTTCTCGTCTGCTCCCAGAGGAACATTAACAAGTCCGGGGATCAGCATCACAGGGTCTCCCGGGTTCTCTCTGCATTGCGGACAGAGCAGAGCTTCACTTTGCAGGCAGTGGTAACTGCAGTCGCTGACCTCTATTGAGGGCAGGATCTCAGGCATGGCCCTCACAAGGGTTGATTTTCCGGTGCCCTTCTGGCCGGTTAGCAGAACACCGCCCATTCCAGGATCAATTGCTGAAAGGATCAGTGCCAGTTTTGCCTCTTCCTGACCCACAACCGCAGAGAACGGAAATGTTATTCTCATTATATCTCCATTGTAGAGTTTTCTGAATCCGGGAATTCAAACACATACACTTTCGGAACACTGATGGGATCAAGGGAGAATGCCAGTAAACCATGCTCTGATACATTCCACCATAGCATATCAACAGTCTCTTCAGAGTCAAATCCCTGAATCTTCACGGTAAAAAGAAGCTCTCCTGAATAATCAAATACATCGAAAAGAGATTCTCCACTTGCGCCATCGAGTACCCAGAGCCTTCCG
>JAGLDB010000461.1 GCA_023145935.1 Candidatus Sabulitectum sp.
TGAAAGATACCATTGGTGAAGTTAGTGGAGTTGCTTATCTGGAGATACCTGGCGATTTGTTTGAAATATGGGATATAGCATCTGAAACTGATTCAATTGTTTTTCTGGATGCCGTTGCCGGAGAAGTTGCCGGATTGGTAACCACTGGAAAGACTCTTCCAAGAGCAATGGCTCCATCTTTTCACCAGTCAGACCTTTGTACAGTTGTGGAATCCTTGGCATCTATTTATCAAGGTGAATATCCGCAGTGGACTCTCTGGGGGGTCACTATTGACCCTCCTCAGGTTCTTGGGGAAGGTTTAAGTGAAACCGTTGCTCTCGCTGTAGAAAAAGCTGTTTTAGAAATAACTGCTCTTTTGCAGGGCGATGGTCTGGCTGTTGGTGATACTCTTGTCAGAATGCTGCATTCTCGGTCACGCTCCTAGCAGCAGCTTTGTTCGGAATTTTCCTGAATTGTTTTTCGCTCGCGAAGGTTTACAGCGAGTTCTTCAATAAGAGAAGCGTATTCCTCCTCCATTTCCTTAAGCAATCAGCAAGTATCTTACACCTAATTCTAATATAATTAACATAGTTTTGCTCAGTGATTGATTTTTTTTATTTACCCTTCTTTTTGGGGTAGCGCAATTGACTCTTATTTAGTATAATACCGTTCCCTGTAGGCGTTTGTGCGCTTGCAGAAGTAGGAAGAATGTTTAAGTGTGGTCTTGTAAGCGGTGATTGCTTATGCAGTTGCATGCTTTAAGGCACTTTTGTATAGGCAGGTTTTTCCTGTCGAACGGATACGTTTAAGGAGTTGCATTGAACGAAAACAGGTTGAGGATTAGGCTTAGAGCTTACGATCATCGTCTTCTTGATAGGTCGGCCAAAGACATTGTGCACGGTGTTGTTAAAACAGGTGCTCGTGTTGCTGGACCGATACCATTGCCGGTAAGACGATCAGTCATAACAGTTCTGAAAAGCCCTCACGTGAACAAAAAGTCTCGTGAACAGTTTGAACAGAGAATTCATTACAGGTTGATCGAAATTCGTGACCCTAATGAACAAACCACAGAAGCTCTCAGGAAACTCGATGTTCCTGCTGGTGTTGATGTGGAGATCAAGTAGTTAATTAGTTTCCTTCCTTACTGATCTGCCGATTGGCAGATTAAGAGGAAAATCGTGCCGTAAGGACGAGGACGGTCGCTCCTTCGGACGGTAAAACAGAAACGCTTGTCCCCCCGTCTTATGGGGACTTCAGCGATGGGAAGT
>JAGLDB010000462.1 GCA_023145935.1 Candidatus Sabulitectum sp.
CTGAATGTAACTTTCCCATTGCTCAAGGAGAGAATTCTGGAGTTGGTTATTGCTATGCGATAGATATAGCGGGACAGATACTTGATTGCCTCAGGTCCTTGCCCAACCGCTTCACTGTGTACCACCCATTCCTTTTGCCATACCTCTTTGGGAACTGATTTGTACAAACCCAGAGCTTTCATTCCATCTCTGAATTTAGCCCTGTAGATTCGAGAAAGAGCTCGTACAGGCAAAAAGAAGTCCTTGTATGGAGTCCATATCCATTTGCCGTCTTTTCTGATACCGCCACCTGGAACAAGATAGTGTACATGCGGGTGGTAAGATAAATTACGTCCCCATGTGTGGAGTACACCGAGCATGCCAGGTTGTGCGCCCAGGTGGCGGGAGTCTGATAATAGCTTTTTAATTGAGCGGGAGGAGGATCTGAACAGTAAACCATTACAGTCTTTCTGATTACTCCTGATGATTCTCTTTAGCTCATGCGGTACAGTGAAGGTTAAAAGATAACAAGGTACTGCAGGTATTCGTGAAGACTTTTTTGCAACCCAGTGCGTGGCATCAGTATTCCCGCATTTTGGGCAGTGACGATTACCGCAGGAATGATAGCTGTAATTGCTTTTCCCACAGGAAGGACAGGTATAGAGATTACCGCCAAGAGCAGGTGTACGGCAACTGAAAATATCTCTGATGGTTTTCCGATGACTGGGCAGAAGGTTGTCCGCATACCTGTTCAGGTATTCATCTCCGTATCGTCGGAATACATCCGCCAATTCGGGCATGATCTGTCAGTTTACGGAAGCTTACTCATTATCTGATCAAGATCATGCCTGGCCTTTCCTGTTGAAATATCTGTAAGGTGCGTGTATACCGCAGTAGTAGCTGGGCTGCCGTGACCAAGATAGGACTGTATGTGCCGTAGATTAACTCCTGCCTCAAGCAGATGGGTTGCATAGGAATGGCGATTATGCCGAGCTCGGCATAATAGACACTGTTTTGCAACTCATCTGCTGATGGCAGGGACGGATCTGTGCGAGATACAGGAATTGCTTGGCCATAAGAGCCTTGAAACCACCCGAATTTACCTGCATGTAATGAAAGGGATGAAGAATACCGTTGAGAGCCCTCTGGATTTGTTGATGGCGAGAGCAACGTAAGTTATGCTGTACAACTTGCAATCTTTATGAATACAGGAGCAAGGTTGGTAGTAGATATTTACTGACTGGACACATCAACCAGGTGATTGT
>JAGLDB010000463.1 GCA_023145935.1 Candidatus Sabulitectum sp.
ATCTTACCGAGGCAGCCCTGGCAGGCGCCCATATTGCAACTGTTCCCTATTCCGTCATCAAGAAATCAATTTTGCACCCTCTTACGGACAAAGGGCTTGAGTCCTTCAAGAAGGACTGGGAAGCAGCACAGAAATAATGATCTCTCCAAAGGTTGTCAGAGAGGATATTCTGCGGATGATACACACTGCCGGCAGTGGTCATCCTGGAGGAAGTCTTTCCCTTGTTGAGATCCTTATCTATCTGTACTGGAAAGAAATGAAGATAGATCCTGACAACCCTGATTGGGAAGACCGTGACAGACTTGTTCTGTCCAAAGGACACGGAGCCCCTGCATTGTATTCTGTTCTTGCAAGGCGTGGATACTTCTCGGTTGATAAACTTGATTCTCTCCGAAAGTTCGGTTCAGGGCTGGAAGGCCATCCGCACATGCAGAGCCTTCCCGGGCTTGACTGCTCAACAGGCAGTCTCGGTCAGGGTCTGGGCATTGCAGCCGGGCTTGCCCTGGGGCTGGCAATAAAGAAAAGCCCTGCCAGAGTATTCTGCATTCTCGGCGACGGAGAACTTCAGGAGGGAAGCATATGGGAATCCGCCATGTCTATTCCTGCCCTGAAGCAGAAAAACATCATTGCCATAGTGGACAGGAATCATGTTCAACTTGATGATGCGGTGGGTAAGATCATGCCTGTTGAGCCACTGGCATACAAATTTAGAGCCTTCGGATGGGCAGTGGCAGAGTGTGATGGCCATGACCCGGCGGACATAGAAAGAGCTTTCTCAACCAAAGCAAACAAACCCCTTGTGATCATTGCCGAGACGGTGAAAGGCAAAGGTGTTTCCTTCATGGAAAATCAGGCCCAGTGGCACGGCAGAGTTCCTGATAAAGAGCAGCTAAAAAATGCTTTGGGGGAACTGAAATGAGAGCCACCCGGGAAGGCTACATAGAAGGTCTTCTTGAAGCAGGGGAAAGAGACAGCAGAGTTGTTGTTGTGGATGGTGATGTAAGCCGTTCCACTGGTACCATTGCCTTTAAAGATCGCTTTCCTGACAGGTTTTTTAACCTGGGCATAGCAGAGCAGAACATGGCGGAGTACTCTGCGGGTCTTGCTCTTGCAGGGTTCATTCCCTTTTACAGCACATATGCAGTTTTTGCTGCAGGAAGAGCCTGGGACCAGATCAGAACCTCCATATGCAACATGAACCTGAATGTTAGAATTGGCGGTGCTCACGGAGGAACAAGCGT
>JAGLDB010000464.1 GCA_023145935.1 Candidatus Sabulitectum sp.
CCACCAGTGATCCCCACCGTGAGATCCCTGTGGATTTCAGAAAGAGCCATGCAAACAATCCCGCTAGAAGAAGATGCACCGGGAAGAGGAATCTGATGGCAACTTCTGAACCGAAGATCATCATGGGAAGACCCCGGAGAGGATAAAAGACAGGTGAGCTGAAGGACTCGTAAAAAGGAATACCGCAGAAAATGTACGGGTTCCACAAGGGTAGCTCACCCTGGGAGAGGCGACTCTCTGTGTAGGAGAAGAACGGATAACCCTGGCTGACTGTATCACTCATCTCACCGCCTGGTAATCGGGCGGATGTGAATATGGTCCAGTATGTAAGAACTGCAAGAAGAGTCAGCGCAATTCCCAGAACGGTTTTTTCACCTTTGAACATCTATTCCTCCTGCGTGGGGTCGAATTTTACTTTTCTACTGTTCAGCAAGGCCAGTATAACTTCCACCATTGCCATAAAAAGCCTCTGTCCAGCAATGACAACAGCAGCAGGCGCAATCAACATTGGCGCTGCTATGGCAGCAGCAGCAGCCTCGCGAACACCAAGACCGCCTGGAACGAAGAACACAATATAGCCTGCCAGCCATGACAGTGGCGCAGCGGCCAGAGAATGCGAGAAATGGAGTTCAGTGAGGCCTGCTCCTCTCAAAAGAAGGAAAAGAGACAATCCACGAACCATCCATAAGAATGCATAGAGCAGAGTTGCCGCCGCTGCCGTTCTCATAGATGGAAGTTCCTTGGCATCTATACCTTTTTTTCTACAGAGAAAGCTCTGCACCGGGTGCAGAAGAGGAAGAAGAAGTATGGCGGACGCCGCTGCAATTGCTGCAGTTTTTCCTCCTGTGTGCTGGAATACCTCCGGGCTGATAAGAGCAAGTACCATTACAAGCAGCCCGATAGAGGCCACAGTGAAGAACAGCTCGTATGCCGTGGTTGCAGCAGCCTTCCCGGCTTTCATTCCACGGGCTTTCAGAAAACCGGCTCTGCCGGCGAACAACCAGATCTTCCCTGGAATGTATCTTCCAAGCTGACTGGCATACCAGGCTGCAAACATTTCTCCCGCTGGGATCTTTGATCCCATTGATCTGCAGATAAGAACCCAGCCTGACGGGGTAAGGGCCAGAGAGGCTGTTAGCAAAACTGCTGACACTGCAAGTTCTCCCATGTTGAGCTGCCAGTTGTACCTGCCTACTTCTTCCAGCCAGCTTCCCCCGTTCTTCCATATGAAGAATGCTG
>JAGLDB010000465.1 GCA_023145935.1 Candidatus Sabulitectum sp.
TACTGGCATAAGATGGAACAAGGTCAACAATATCCCCTCTCACCCGAAAATTTCCTCTGGTTAACGCCACATCGTTCCGGCGGTACTGCATCTCCACAAGCTTCATAAGAAGCAGATCTCTGGAGAGAGAAGCACCGGTAACGATCTCAAAACCTGTATCCTGAAAGTCTTTCGGGGCACCAAGACCGTAGAGGCAGCTTACCGAGGCAACCACGATAACATCATCTCTGCTTAGAAGGCTGGCAGTTGTTCTAAGGCGAAGCCTGTCCAGTTCCTCATTCAGGCTGGCATCCTTCTCTATGAACATATCTCTTGCAGGTATGTAGGCTTCAGGCTGATAGTAATCGTAATAGCTGACAAAATACTCTACTGCATTGTCAGGAAAAAATCCGGACAATTCACCGAACAGCTGGGCAGCAAGTGTTTTGTTGTGACAGATGACCAGCGTGGGCAGATTCATTTTTTCAATAACATTTGCCATGGTAAAGGTTTTGCCTGACCCGGTAACCCCCAGAAGGGTCTGCCACTCCAGTTTGTTCTTAAGCCCGTTCAAAAGCCCCTTTATGGCCCCGGGCTGATCTCCCGCAGGGCCATAAGGGGCTTTCAGAAGAAAACCTGCCAGAACTAAACCTTCAAACTTTCAAGCGGCAGCTCAAAGCCGGCAACTGGTACTGTAATTCCCCATGCCTCCAGTACGCCGGGGTGAAACTCTCCCAGAATGCCAACTTCATCACCGTTGACAATTACCGCTGCACTTCTTCCAGGAACAAATCTGCTGTCATCCTTCGGCTTCAGGGTCAGATCAAGCCCTCTGAGGTGGCATATCATGCCCAGCAGGGAATGAGCTGATCCAAAATCGCCATCACCTGTACTCACTGCCAGATTTATCTTCGTCCGGCAGAGTGATCCATCGGTTCTGCTGAGCACCTCACCCACAGTAAACAGACGGTGAGGAAAGGCTGCATGACCGCTTGAAGATTCCACCTCGAGAAGAGCAGGAAGCAGCGTATTGGAAACTACTCCGTACTCGGCAGTCATCGGGTTGCTTATTCTGATCGGAGGCTCGGGAGTTCTGGTTCTGGTTGATATTTTTTCAAAACTTGTGAGTATGGGCCTCATGATCTCTTCACAACCGGCACCAACCAGCAGAGATTTTACAGAACGGGCCAGAAGCTCTACAGGTGCTGCAGCCCCGACAGTGTACTCTGCAGGAAGCAGAGGTTCAATGTTAT
>JAGLDB010000466.1 GCA_023145935.1 Candidatus Sabulitectum sp.
GATGAACCTGAATGGTCATGTCTGAAATATTGGGACCCCAGCAGGAACCTTCATATCGTCCTGTATCCTCCCAGGTCACATTCACAACATCAAGGCCGAAATGAGCTGCTGCATCAATTACCTTGTTATTCCAGACCATTTCTGCCACATTGTTCACTGTTGATTCAAAAGATGCTGAGGCAACCGCCGCTACTGCTGCCAGGAAAAGTACCGCTGTTGTGGTTTTCATCACCGCTCCTTTAGTTGATAGTTACAGCGATGGTACACAAGCCTGGAAAAGTCTATTCCATTGAGACAATAAATATTCTCCGGAAGAACTCCGGGTTCTCATCAAATGCAAGAATTCACCAAAATATTCCCCCTGTGTCCCATGGTTCTGATATAGTCACCATAGGGAGAATGAATCCTGAGATTCCCACTCCCATGTTCATAACAGTAATATTTCCGTTGGCATCATAAATCACAGCCTCTATGGCTCCGAACATGCATATGGAATCTCCCGGTTCAACACCGATGGTATCTGAAACGGTAAGGGTCAATAGTGCTTCTCTGGGAATGACATCTGAATTGGAATATTTTTAGAGTTTTCATTTGACTTCTTGTATCATCGTGAAAGAATCAGTCAGATATGCAGACTTTGTTTCTACCGCTTTCTTTGGCTTTATACATGGCAGAATCGGCAGATGAGACTAGTTTGTCTAAAGAATCTTTCCCCGAAGAATCTGCCACTCCAAAACTTGCAGTCACTGCAAAACTGACCTTCTTGGCCTTGAATACAATTTTTTCAATCTCCTGACGATACCTGTCAGCTGCGACAAAGGCTTCCTGAACAGTGGAGTTAACCATTATTATGCCGAATTCCTCACCACCGTAACGACCTACAATGTCACCACTTCGAATGGATTTCTTAAGTGTGTATGCGACTTTTTCAAGCACATCATCACCTACAGGGTGACCATAGGTATCATTAACATTTTTGAATTTGTCTATATCTATCATTATGAATGAAAAGACTGTATTGCTTCTAAGGGAACGATCCCATTCCTGCTGAAGGCGTTCCATCAATACTCTTCTGTTATAGATTTCAGTAAGTGAATCGACTTCACCATACATTAAAAGAAGATCCTGCAGGCGTTTGGTTCTTAGAGCTGCCCTGACCCGGGCACGAAGTTCAAAAATATCAAAGGGTTTTGTAACATAATCAACGGCGCCAAGATCAAGACCTTTAACTT
>JAGLDB010000467.1 GCA_023145935.1 Candidatus Sabulitectum sp.
TGAATAACTATGCCTTTACAGATGCTTTCATGAACTGTACCCGCTGGAATTCCGCAGGGTTGCCACTGTTTTTGCTGCTTAACCTTTCGCGGAAGTCTTCAATATTGTTGTAGTTGTGACGATTCATCCAGTCTGCTACAAATCCGTGCATATCTGCTATTACACCCAGGCCATTATTGTAGAGAGTAGAGCACACCTGTACAGCATTGGCACCTGCCAGAAGTTGTTTTACAACAGCTTCACCGTCGTGTATTCCTGTTGTGGCCGCAATGTCACAGGAAGTAACAGGGCTGATCAGGCTTACCCAGCGAAGAACCTGTTCTGTTTCATCAGGTGTAGAGAACATGGAGCCATTGATCACTTTCAGATTTTCTATATCAAAATCAATACGGAAGAACCTGTTGAAAAGAACAATACCGTCAACACCGCAGCCATCCAGTTCACTGGCGAACGAAGAGATACTGGAGAAGTGGGATCCTATTTTTACTGCCACAGGAATGCTGATCTGGGATTTAATATCAGATACGATATCAAGAATGGTATTTTCGTTTTCTCTGCCTGTTCTCCTGGGATCAGACGCAAGAATAAACGCATTAAGCTCGATGGCTGAAGCACCGGCACTCTCCAGCTGTTTTGCAAAATCGGTCCAGTTTCCCTTACCAAAACAGTGGATACTCGGCATGATCGGTATGTCTGTCAGACTTCTGGATTTCTCCAGAAGTTGAAGGTAGTTTGAAACTGCGTTCTGCATTCCGTAGCTGTTTATGTAGTCCACAGCTTCAGGATACCATGCTCCATCACCGGCCATATTTCCCAGGTCAGCTTCGATCTGTTCTTCAAAGATAGACTTAAGAACAATTGCCCCTGCACCGGCATCCGCACAGGCTTTCACTTTTTCCGGTGTGCCAGTCAGTCCGGAGCTGGCCACAATAATCGGGTTTCTTAATTTCATGCTCATATACACTGTTGAAAGGTTCATTGATTACCCCTCTATGTTGGTTACATACTTAAGATTTCTATGCGGAAACATATCAGAGCCGGCGAAAATAAAACAGGTCTGGGGTGCCCTCTTTCACTGTGAGCTCCAGGGGAAATCATATTCAATGTATTAATCTCTGAAGCGTAAAGACTGTGGGTGAAAAGTTATCTCTGCTGTATACTATGTATTGGAAACCAGTGGAGGATCAGATGGGTCGACAATTTCAATCTTGATTACAGAGCATAAGGAGAGG
>JAGLDB010000468.1 GCA_023145935.1 Candidatus Sabulitectum sp.
TTTCGTACGCAGGCCAGACAGGTGAATGAAGCTCTGACATCAAGAGGACTAAAGCTTACCCATGTACTTCTAACCCACTTCCACCCTGATCATGTTGCAGGACTTGTAGCCCTGGATCCGAAAATTACTGTACTGGGCAGTCTGGAGTACAAAAAAACTCTTGTGAAAGAAATACCACAGACTGTGACCCATGTGTCATTTTCTGAAGGATTCGTATTCGGAGATTTCAATCTCTCTTTCACGCCGGCACCGGGTCATTCCCCGTGCAGTATTCTCATTGATATCAACGGAAAATACCTTCATGCCGGTGATAACCTCATGAGCCGTTATGACGGCAAAGCAATTCTTCCATGGGTTGAATTCGATCAGCTTGGCAATCACATTTCATCACTGGAAATGCTAAAGGCCATGGGCAGAGAAAAAGTCATCCTCGCCCACGGTTCTGCACTGCTGAACAGCGGGGAAATCAATCAGGCAATAGACGACAGATTGAGTTATCTGAGTGCTGTTCTGAGGAGCTCTGGAAATTGTTCCTGGGAGGATGCTGTCTCCGGGTGTACCTGCCACTTTGCGGGGAAAGAATTCTTTGAGCAACTGGTTCAGTAAATTCCCCTGGAAAACCTTTTCGATAGCCTGCAGATCTCTGTTGGTCATGGGTGGCATGAGACGCACCTGTTAGCCAACCCCGAAGGTCTGTGGAACGAGAATGGCCGACAATAGGCTTGTGCAGTAGCACCTCACGGGCGAGGTGGAATGCATGCTAATTTAAGAATAATAGCAACGCTATTTGCATATAATTAACGTGTATTGTAACCGTTCGTGTGGTTGCTAATGTCGGTGCTGTATTCCCGTGCTTTCGCCGGGGAGCACCTTGGTTGCAGGCAATGTTGCCTACTCGGTCACGCTCCTGGCAGAATTTCTCACTTGTTCGGGCGCAAGACTGTTATGAGTGTTTGAAACCACCGGATTCCCTTTCAGTGAGGGGGGTTTGCACCGGATGACTGTCAAAATACTCAAGGCTGCGTCTGATATCGTCAAGGAGAAGATCCGCAAGATCCATGCTTGTTCCATGACGGACTATAATCCTTTGTACTACAAGATCTTCTCTGTTCGCTGGCATTGAATAAGCGGGAACGAGCCAACCTCTTGATCGCAACCAGTCTGAAAGATCGTAGAGAGTGAAGTTGAATTCATGTCCTTCTTTCAATTTCCAGCAAAG
>JAGLDB010000469.1 GCA_023145935.1 Candidatus Sabulitectum sp.
CCTGAAATGTGACCAATGGCAAAGGCCATGGTCAACACAGTTAAACCAAACGCAAGTGATACACCGAGATATCCAATACCTACCACCGGAACTCCTGCTGCCAGTACAGCAGCTCCGCATCCTCCCAGAACCAGCCAGAATGTACCGATGAACTCTGCTCCATACTTCCTCATATTATCTCCATTCTGTGTTAGCGTTCATGATATTACCAGTGCTTAGAAGTATTACTGAATTCCTTCAATCTTGTTTCCAGTGTACATGGTGTCAATGGCAGAATTCTCTCAGAGATCTACAGGGAGGTCATCTGATCGAACAGGGACCCCAGAGAAGAATTAAGTGTTCCCTGATTGAAATTGCTTACAGTTCCTGCATCAGTGGGAGAAATGAACGTTGGTTTTGAATAGTCCTCCTTCAAAGCACCGAAAATGTCATACTGTGTTGGTTTGCCGAAGGATATAAGATTCCCACCGGTAACATGTGCAATAAATCTTCCAAGTTTCCTACCTGGGGAAGTTTCCACAAATTGTAGATTAGCCTGAACAGGATCAACTACAAGAACCGAAACTCCCTGTCTTCCAAGGCGTACTGCCTGCTTCCTGACCCTCTGATAAATGTCACTGTTCCATATATCACCAACTGGTACAGGCTCAGGATAGCAGTCAGATATAAGTATTATGAAAGTCTTTTCCGCACTGGACTTTGAAACTCTTCTTAACTCTGCTGCAGAAAGAGCAAGCAATTCATCAAGGGGGCTTGTTCCATGGGGCTGCAGTTCATTAATTCTTCCGAATACCCGCAATCTGTTCCTTACTGGTGGAAAGAGGATCACTGACCTTCCATTCTTTATTACAGAGAGACCTACTCTAGAAGATTGGTCAAAGACATTGTTGAAAAGCCCGTCAAGCATAACCCCCAGATCCTTCAGATATTCCTGCGAAGATCTGCTTCCATCAACTGCAAGCATGCATACAACTCTGGGCTTTGAGGATTTTTCCCATTTCCTCCAGTATTCCTTTTTGAGGGGGGAGAAGGGGAGTTTCTCTCCTGCCATGGCTGCAGCTTTCACAGAAAGAAGAGGATTGATACTGTTTACATCAGATGTTGGAACAGATCTTACCGGACGTCCGTGAACAGGATCCTTTACCATCCGCGAAGATTCCTGAGCTCTCCCGATACCTGAAGCTCCAAGATCTGCAGAGAATTTCTTTACTTCGCGAAA
>JAGLDB010000047.1 GCA_023145935.1 Candidatus Sabulitectum sp.
CGCTTCTTTGAGAAGGCATGCAGCACAGACAGATTTTCTCTGCTTTCACCCAGGGTGTATTCCAAGCTTTCGATGGCATAGTAGTGACTTCCAGTTGAGCCCGGTCGGTATCCCTCTGTGAGCAGCAGAGCTTGTGCGACCACAACCATGGCTTCGTATGCAAGGCGGAATTTTGTGTCATCACTTAGGTCAGTAATTGAAGAATCAACCAGATCCCGCTTTGCGACCCTGATTTTTGCTGCAATATCAAGCGTTGCAGGTTGCGCCTTTTTCAGGTAGGCACTGTTATACCAATTTTTCAAGCTCATCTTCATCACCTATCAGAAAGATTTTCCTGCCTGCTATAACTCCCTGGATAAACCCTGAATCAGCTCTTTCGCTGAAGGATTCAGGTGAATACACTGTGGGGTTGATCTCTCTTCCAAATTTTCTTTGCAGATTAAAAATTGACGATACTATTTCCTGAAAACTGATATGGCCTATTACCATAAGATCAACATCACTGCCAGCCTGGACAGAATTGTTGGCGTAACTTCCAAAAATGAAGGCAATCGAAATACTTTTTTTCAGCCCCTGAATAGATTGCTTAATTGATTCTCCGATTCCGGTAGTTTTAATCAGCAGTCCCTGGAGTTCTTCAAAAACATTGCATGAAGGGTCAGCCTGGTATCTAGTTTGATTGCCAACCTTTTCGTAAATGATGATACCGGCATCAACAAGGTTAGCCAGCTCTCTGTGTACTGCTCCATGCCCTGCGTTGATCAATCTGGCGGTTTCTCTGAAACTGTATGATTCTTCAGTATTGAGAAGAAAAAGAGAGAGCAGGTTTCTTCTCACTTTACCAAATAAAGCTTCTCCTGCATTGTCTGTTAATTGTGTTCCCATAAAGGGAACTATAGTTCCCACAAAGGGAACGTCAAGTACTTTGCACTCAGTATTTTCTTTGTACAGCCTCAAAATACAAGAACCTGCAACTGGTGAGTAATCTTTTCTGTAAGCATGGGAAGGATCTGTTGTTTCAACACAGGTTGAAATGGTAATCTCCTCTCTGCGGATTATTCCCGCAGGAATAGTACCACACCTGCAGTAACATCCATATCCCGCGATTATGCAAGTCCGGCTGATGCAGATGAAGAAATCACCAGTATGCAGTTCATCTTCAGAATAGTAGATTGGATCATGTTTTACCAATGCTCTTCAGCCACCATAAAATCAGCGATCATCGGCTTTACCATCAGGAACTTTATGGGAAATGCTAACTAAAACATATATTCACAACAGAGAAGGGATGCTCTAATGAAATATGGAATCAGTTTTGTTGTTACAACATTGATTATTCTACTGTTACCAGCCTGTGGAGACAGTACCGGGCCGTCTCAAGCTGATCTAACTCCTTCTGTTCTGTCTCTTGTTTTTTCTGGAGATTCATCAAAAGCTCTATCAGAACGGAGTGTTTTAACCGGTACAAAGGGAACCTGTGAAGTAACTGTCACATGGACGACCTGTCCGGAGAGCGCTTTTGACAACTATGTTCTGTACAGGTCCGAGGCCTCAGGAATATCTGCAGATCCTTCCACCGCACTGGTGCTGGGAGTCTTTTCAGAGGCCAATACCAGCCAGTACATTGATACTGATGTTCAATGGGGAGAAGAGTACTTCTATGTTCTTCGAACACTGGATGAAGATGATAATGGTGTATGGAGCAATGAGCCGTCCATAACAACTCCAGGCGATCTTCCAACCCCTTCAGTTCTCTCCGGGAATCTTTCCCAGGGCGATGTAGTTCTTGAATGGACCAGATGCCCCGATTCAAATTTCTACTCTTACAGGCTTTACCGGTCACTTGCCCCGGATATTCAGAGTGACACCACATTTGCGGAAAACATCTACACAGCAACCGGCAGCTCCGACACCCTCTTTACGGATTCTGATGTAAGCATTGGCTCCGACTACTACTATGCTCTGCTGACCACGAACACTCTTGGATTCTCCAGCTGGAGCAATGAAGAAACAGTATACGTTTCTGAGGATCTTCCCCAGGTGCAAGGTCTTGCCCTGGACGCTTCATCAACAGGCAGAACAGTCATTCTGGTCTGGACTCCACTTGCATGTGAAGTGGATGGATATCAGGTATATTTCAAGGCTGACGCAACAGGTTCATGGGTTGTTCTTGGCGAAAGTCCAACAACAACCTACACCCACATTGCCACAAACGCAGGGTCGTACGCTGTGAAAGGCTACAAAGGCAGCAACTACTCCGCGAACTACTCCAACGAAGTTAACACAATGCCATCCATCATAACCGTAATCTACACTATTTACGACAATTACTGTGCTCCAACCAACCATAGTGCATTTATCTTCGGAGAGTCTGGTGGATATACTGGAATGGCGCCAAGTTCAGCATTCCAACAGGATATTTATGCCTACGATGACTCAAAAGGTGATAACGAGGTATCTCTTTACAGCGGCAACTACGGACCATTCGGGAATGGCCTTCAGAGTTACTTTCAGGAGCCTGCTACAGGAGTTTACGGCAGTTGTGACCCGGAAGGCACATGGCTAGGTTCTTCATATATGCTTTTTCCATCTGATGATGTTGTTTTTGTAAAGCTTCCCTACAATAGCGGGGAAAATGCATACGCAAAGATGTACGGACTCTCTGTGGTTCCAGATCCTACCACAAACAACGGAACCATGATCAGTTTCTCATACGAGTACCAGACGAATGATCTTGGTCTGACTCTTTTCACCAGTAACTGGGAATAATTCACAGTTGCTATGAATTTTTCAGAAGAAAGAGCCCGGGGTGTTGTCCCCCGGGCTCTTTCATACTCAGATATCAGATTTACTCTGCGAAAGCATCCTCTTCTGTGAGGCTGCCTGCAATGGAGATGAACCATTCATCAGGGATGAAGTATGCAGCAGCTGTTTCCCTGAGGTCATCAGGGGTGAGTTCAAGCACCCTGCTCAGGTAAGTCAGATGGTAATCAAGAGGTTTGTCATCAGCGCGCAGAGAAGTAAGCCTGCCTGCAAGGCTGCCGTAGGTCATACTGGAAAGAGCAAGTTTGCCAACCGAATTTGCTTTTGCCAGGAGAAGCTCGATGTCCAGCACATTCTCAGTTGAGATTACTTCCATCTCATGTATCACCGATGCGGTTGCCTGCGGAACATAGTCTGCAAGGGTGGTAAGGTAGGCAGTGAATGCTCCTGTGCTGTCAGTTGACATAACCCAGCTGCCAACGCTGTAGGCAAGACCCTGCTCGTCCCTGACGCTGTGACCCAGCCTTGAACCGATCCCGCGGCCAAGGATAGTGTTCATAACATCGAATGCGGGATAGTCCGGCATGTCTCTTCCAGGGGCTTCAGTTGCGATCATTACTGCACCCTGCATGCGACCCTCCATGAACGTTACAACAGTATCACCCGGTGTGTTTGTGAACTGAGGGATCTGCAGCTCCGGAAGAGACGCATGTGGATTGTTCCATTCTGCGAAGTAGTTCTCTGTCATGGTTAGTACTTCTTCAGGGTCAATATCCCCCACTACAGTGATAACGGTACCTTGTGGCCTGCAGCAGAGGTCATGGAAGCTGACAACTTTTTCAAGAGTGATTCTTTCAAGAGATAAAGCGGAAGAACTTCTGATGTCTGCAGAAGATCGGGCAGTAATTGCTTCAAGGCTGTCATAGGCCACACTGCCCGCTCTTTCCGCTGAGGCTTCAAGATCAGTGTAGTTCTCTGACATTACCTTCTGGAAGTCAGCTTCTCTGAAAGCCGGGTTTATCAGCAGGTCAGCTATTGTAGTAAAAGCGATCCCCAGATCTTCAGACAAAACAGTGACAGATCCATTGGAGTTTTGCGAGCCGGAATAGAATCGGAGGTATGAACCCTCATTTTCCAGCCTTCTATGGAATTCCATGTACTCCAGTTCCTCGGTGCCGTTCAGCATGGTTTCAGTTGTTGTTGATGCAAGGCCGTTCAACTCTGATGAGTGCATGAAACTGCCCATGGGAACCGAGAAGCTGATTGATGCAACTGGAAATGTGTGGTCTTCTTTAACAAGCAGAACAAGACCGTTCTCAAGCTCGAAGGTCTCTACTCCATCAGCTATGGATGACGTGGGTGGAACAAGGAAGTCTTCCGGGATCACCAGACCGTCATAGTTTACTGAAGAAGGTTCTGTGACATCTGTAGGGAGCTGCTGGTTTCCGCCTCCACCCATTCCGCCTCTGCCCCCGGCAGGAGAGAGAACGGCAATGTTTACACCATTTCTGCGGAAGCATGCAGAGGCAGCTTCTCTTATGTCTTCTGAGGTGAGCTGTTCCACAAGTTCAAGTTGTTTCCGGGAATACAAATGGTCACCAAACATGGTGGAGGAAAGGCTGTAACCCATCGCCAGACCCACAGGGTTTGCGTCACCCAGTATCTCTCGGGCTCGATATCTGTTTTTCAGTTCTTCCAGGATCTCTTCAGATATTCCGTTCTCTGAAATGTATTCAAGCTCATTCCAGATAATGTCCTGAACTTCCTCAATAGTAACCTCGCACTGTTCAGGAGAATTCATTGTAACAGAGATACTGAACATGCCAGGGTCAATTCCACCATCATCCCATGCGCCAACTCCGTAAACCATCTTAGTTTCCACAAGTAGCTGATCCAGCCGACTTGCTCGTCCCGAAGAGAGATATGAAGATATAATGGACATGGCAGGAGCTGCAGGGTCGGCACCATCCACAGAGTGAAAAGCCATGGCAAATCTTGGAAGATTTGATGCGTGCTCAATCTCCACATAGCGGGCTTCAGTCTGACTGGGCTCAACTGGAATTGCTTCTTCAGGTACATTACCAGCGGAGATGCCTCCAAAGTATGATTCTATCTTCGCCAGCAGTTCTTCAGTCTCAAAATCACCCACAATGGTAAGCACAGCGTTGGATGGGGCGTAGTAGGTCTCATAGTAGGCTCTGGTGGTTGTAGCATTGTAGGCCAGAATGTTTTCATCGTAGCCAATTACAGGCAGCCCGTAGGGATGCTCTGTATATGAGATTTCTGCCAGGGCTTCCCAAAGAGCTCCGTCAGGGCTGTCTATGCTACGCATTCTTCGCTCTTCATGCACAACATTTCTTTCCGAGACTACTTCTATTGAATCGATCAGGCAGTTCACCATTCTATCGCTTTCGATGGCCAGCGCGTCTTCTATCCTGCTTGCGGGCAGTATCAGGTAGTAACAGGTAACATCATTGCTGGTGAATGCATTGGCATTCCCTCCATCGCGCTGAACGATCTGCCAGAATCGTCCTGGTGGCATACCAGGAGTTCCCTTGAACATCTGATGCTCCAGGAAGTGACTCATTCCAAGAATATCACCAACTTCGTTCCGTGACCCTACTCTGTATGAGATCACCGAAGCCACAACAGGCGCGTAGTGCAGTTCCTGTGTAATTACAGTAAGACCATTATCAAGCACTGTTACCAGAGGTTCTTCAGCAAATGCAAATGAAAAACAAACAGCAACCAGTAGCAGCATAAATCGACTCATGCAAACCAGCCTTTCAAGTAAAAGGAAGGGGAAAATAAGTAACTGATTATGCTAAAACGGGGAATATTCTGCAAACAAAAGGGGGCAATGCATATAACCTGAAGAGTTGATCACTGACCTCTGCAGAACATTCTATTGGCAGGAAAAGCTTCACCATTGCTTTGAATGCAAATTTGCCTGCTGTTGACATCGTCCGGCAAAGTGGTCATAATTCCAACCAGTTAACTCAAGAAGTGGGCAGAAATAAGGAAGGTTTGTGTATTGATGCTGGAAAAGATAAAGGGAATTATTCTTGACTCCCAGGATTTCAGCGCTGACACAGGAGTCTCCAGGCAACTTGGCATTGAAACTATCCCCGGGAAGGCGACCATCTGTATGGGTGTTCGGCGCTGTGGGAAATCCACCTACATGTTTCAGTTGATCGAACATCTTCTAAAGGCAGGAACCTCTTCTGAGAATATTCTTTACATCAATTTCTTTGATGATCGCCTCTGCAGCCTCCGGGAAGAGACGCTGGATCTGGTTCTGGAGGCATATTACTCTATCTTTCCACACAAGAAGAACGTTGAAACTGTTTACTGTTTCTTTGATGAGATTCAGGTTGTTCACGGCTGGGAATCGTTTGTTGATCGCATTTTACGCACCGAAAAGTGTGAAGTTTACATAACGGGCTCTTCTGCAAGAATGCTTTCAAAAGAAATCGCTTCATGCATGCGCGGTAGATCTCTGTCGTGGGAGTTGTTTCCATTTTCCTTCAGAGAGTTTCTCAGCTACAAAAATATTCAATTCCCGAAGCACATCTCAACCAAAATCAGATTTCATATTCAAACTGCTCTGGTGGAGTTCATGGAATGCGGTGGATTTCCTGAAGTGGCTGGTTTGAGTAAAAAGATGAGAATCAAAGTACACCAGGAGTACCTCCATGCAGTTCTTTTCAGAGACCTTATTGAGCGCCATGATATTTCTCATCCCAAGGCTGTTTCTGATCTGGCTCACCGCCTTCTAGACAACACAGCATCTCTTTACTCTCTGAACAAGCTCTATGGTTTTTTGCAGTCTCAAGGACATAAAGTACCAAAGCATTCAGTGGCAGATTATCTCAAATGGTTTGAGGATTCCTATTTCTTTTTTAGTGTGAGGCTGTTCGATGCTTCTTTTGCACGCAGTAATGCCAATCCCAAGAAGATATACTGTATTGATCATGCCATGGTCACATCTACCGCTTCTGGAATACTGGTGAACAGCGGGCATCTGCTTGAGAACATGATTTTTATAAATCTTCGCAGCACAGCAGAATCAATCTTCTACTACAGGACAAAGAACGGCCTTGAAGTTGATTTCATCCTGCAGTTCCCGGACCATTCCAGGAAGCTGATACAGGTGAGTGAATCTTTACATGACCCTGACACCAGAAAGCGGGAAGTAAGGGCTCTTACCATAGCCATGAGAGAACAGAGCATCGAAACAGGTACAATTGTTACATTTACAGAGAAAAGTACTATTGAAACAGAGGTTGGAGTAATTGAGATTGTTCCAGCCTGGGAATTCATGCTTGCTCTACGATAACGATTCCCACAGAGACCGGTTTCACCTGGGATTGATCAGGAATCATGAAACTGCATGTGGAGAACAGGTGAAGAATATCTGCATACCATTAACGCTCCACATATGCATAAAGCCAGGAACGACTTTGACCCTGAGAGAATGAAACAGCTTGTCCTTGTGTAGAAGCACTGCTATTGTTAGCTAAATTGCAAAATGGAGGTTGAAAAGCGATGGAAATGACTATTTCACTGCCCAAGCTCACAAGGAAGCTCTTTGCTTTTGTCAAGATTGTCTCTATTGTCATTTCAATCCTTATCATGCTGATTATTTCCAATACTTCTCCCTCCGGGGAAGCACTCAGCAAACTTGAAAGCAGTCTGGGAATAGGTTCGAGGGTTCTTTCTCTGGTCTTCCGGGCTCTGATCGTTCTGCTTATCAACGCCGTTTTTGTCACGCTTGTAAGAACCCTGTGGTTTCATTTTGAGAAAGTTCCCGAGAACACTGCAGTGATCAGGAGTGGTGACCTTTTCATGTACAAAACAGGAAGCATTGCCGGAATACCCCGGCTTCAATCGGAGCTTGGAAGAATAATTGAGTCTTCCAAAGGCTCTGTGGTAGGAATTGTGAACACAATTGTCAGCATGGGTTTCTCGCTGGCTGCAAGTGATATTCATTTCAGCCCTGGAGCTGACTCGGTTGAGGTGGTATTAAGGGTTCAGGGAAATCTTTATCCCATAGGGAAAATACCCATGCACCTTTATCCCCATCTGGTAAGAAGGATCAAGATTCTGTCTGGTCTTTCCATGTTCAAACAGGGAGTGCCCCAGGATGGACAGTTGAATTTTGAAGATACTGCATTTACTGCCAGAGTATCCGTGTTTCCCACCAGCAAGGGTGAGCGGATCGCTCTGAGGCTGGCCAATGTTAAAGCCAGGATAATGGATCTTGAAAACATTGGAATGCCTGAAAATATCCTGCTTGATTACAAGGCTCTTCTTAATCGCAGTCAGGGGATGGTGGTGATTACCGGTCCAACAGGCAGCGGGAAGAGTACCACCATGTTCTCCAGCCTTCTCAGCATTCAGAAACAGAGAAAAGACAGTGTGAATATCGTCACCTTGGAAGATCCCATCGAGACTAATCTTGAGGGATTTCAGCAGACCCAGGTGGGACAGGCAACCGGGCTCACTTTTCCAACAGCTCTCAGATCTGTTCTCAGGCAGGACCCTGATGTAATTATGCTTGGCGAAATAAGAGATGAAGAGACCGCATCAATTGCCATCAGAGCCGCCATGACTGGCCACCTGCTGCTAACCACCGTACACGCAAACAGTACCTCTGGTGTTTTCAACCGGCTTTCCCAGATGGGAGTAGACCCGGTTCAGCTTTCTTCAGCTGTTCATGCAGTGCTGTCACAGAGGTTGTGCCGCCAGCTCTGCCCTTCATGCAGAAAGATCGTTGAATTGACTGATTCTCATGTAAGGCAACTGAAATTGCTGGGAGTAGAAGATATTCCGGAAGGCCCATTCTACGAGGCAGAGGGTTGCACCGAATGTCTGGGACACGGGTTCATCGGCCAGGTGGCACTTTTCGAAATGTTCCTGGTCACTGACCATCTGAGAGACTTTATCTCCAGAGGACTTCCAGCTCACCAGTTGAGCAGAGAAGCAAAAAAAGCCGGTATGCCCACTCTTCTTGACCATGGTCTGGATTTTGCAAGGCAGGGGAAGATATCTCTTACAGAGTTGACCAGGGTAGTCTCAGAGTAGCGTCAAATTCAAACAACACAGATCAGGCACTGGTTGTAAAGAAGATGATGTTACAGCAGTGAAAACGATATTTATTCATTTCTGGAAAAAGATATTCCTCTCAGAATTGATAAAAGCAGCTATAGTGTTGAGAGAATCCGTGCGACCATCTTCTCCAGTTCAGGCAAATCACTGGTTGCTGTAATCCAAATCATGGTTACATCAACTCCGAAGTAGTCATGGATCAGTTTGTCACGCATTCCCGCCATATCTTTCCACGGAATTTCAGGGTATTGAGAGCAGAGAGAAGGAGAAATCCTCTTTGTAGCTTCTCCGATGATCTGGATCTGCCGAATAACTCCATCCTGAAGCAAACTCGTATTGCTGAATTCTTTCTCATCCACATTATTCAGATATCTGTCTATCGTTGCAATAGAATCAAGAATGTGTTAAACCCGGATCCATCACAGGTTGCTGTCGCGAAATGCCGTAGATTGTTGTTCAGCCAAGGCATACGACTGGCGACCCCGCAGGCATACTCTTGCAGTATGTTGAGGATGGCGACAGGAGTATAACGAAGGCTGTGCACCGAGATACGGTATTGCAGCAAGAAACTTGTGATGGATATGGGTTAAAGATAGAGGCGATTACCCCGCTGCTTCATATATCACCCTTTGCTCACTTAGTATTTGAGTTCGAAGATGGGGACTGATTGACTGCTCAGTTAACAGATCGACTTTCCTGCCCATGGCTTCAGAGAGTTCTCGTTCAAGCTTAACAAATGCGATTAATCCTGTAGGGCGAACAAAGGCAACAATCAGATCAATGTCGCTGTCTGGACCAGCTTCCCCGCGAACGAAGGAACCGAAAAGAGCAACCTTCCAAGGAGCGTGTCCGAGAATACAACATCGGCATTAGCCACCACACGAACGGCTACAATACACGCCGATTATCGTCAAATAGCGCTGCTATTCTTCTCTAATCGGCATGCATTTTATCTCGTCCGTGAGGCGCTACTGCTCAATGCCTATTCCCGGACAAGCTCCTGCACCATTGTTGCGGCACACATCGATAAGTTTCTGGATATCAATATGTTCCAAATTGTTTTCCCTTCCGACAATCAATGATGACACAAAGTAGTAGCTGCTTTCAGCTTTGCGCCCTCACTCAATTGCGTACTCACCGGATTTAGAGAAAATGTCTTCCTTCTCTAAAGGTCAATAGATGGAGACGAACCATTCATCCCAAACAAGGAGTTCGGCTGCAGCGCCTTGATCTGCAGGGCACCCCATGTGGATTTACATTCTGCAGAGCTTGTGTTCTACTGAGGTAGAAGATTGGAAAACTATATCATGAAAGAGCCTATAACTCTCTGATCAAGCTTCCAGTTGCCTTCCTCTTTCACCATGAGTATCCGCCTGGGAGCCAGCGAGTCATAATTGACAAACACGATACTGCTGTCTCCATGCACTTCAAAACCGGATGAAAGCAGGTCCTCTCTGGGAGGCAGTTCATTGATGAACACCTGGGCAGTAATAAATTCTTCGACAAAATCAACCGAAGCCCAGTCCCCTATTTCCTCAACGGTTAATTTGAGATCCAGATCTTCTGCATATTCAGCAATGTTTTCTGCAGGTTCCTCTTTCAAGGTCACAAGTAAAAAATCAATCAGACCCAGGGATTCAGTAGACAGATAACTCATCAAGACTTCTGCATCTTTCTGATACATGGCATCGATCAGGTTATCAAAAGCCTGATCTGGTTCCATGGCACAAGCCGACCCGAAAATAACAACAAGAAAAATAGCAATAGCAATCCTCAAAGCAAACTCCTTATTATGACAATGGTCCGGTTTACAGCTCTGCCTGTATTACGCTCTGATCAAGTTTCCAGCTATTACCGCTTTTGATCATCAGGATCTCGAAAGGTTGAGGCAGACCTGCAAGGTTGAAAGAAACAACACTGCTGTCTCCGTTGATCTCGTAACCTGAAACAACAATGTCTTCCCTGGGTGGCAGTTCTGCCAGAAACCTGGGAGATGCAAGAACGGTATCAATCAGATCAGTGGAATTCCAGCCGATAACATCTTCAGCGGTAACTTCCATGTTAAGTTCACCTGATATCTCAACTGCTGCCTCTTCAGGCTTCAGCTTCACTACCATGAGCATCATATCTATAAAGGCAACAGATTCTGATGAAAGACAGCTTTTAAAGTCTTCGGCATCACCTGCATACATGGCATCAACAAGATTATCAAAGGACTCCTCGGGATTGCCTGCAAACAAAGCTCCGGCAAGTACAGCAAGAAAAAGAAAAACAAACTTCTTCAAAACAACTCCTCTCAAGAAAGTAAAATAAGAAACCACTGTACAGATTTAGAGCGAATTCCCATGGAAGTTCCAGAACCGCATATTTCTTATACTTCAGTATCATAATCAAACAGGAGGTAATCCAATGACAACGGGTCAGACAATAACCGTGCCCACAGAGGGCTTCTCTGATATTGTGAACATTACCGAACAGGTTCAGACAACAGTAACCCACTCGAAAATACGAAACGGTATAGTGTCAGTTACTGCAATCGGCTCCACTGCCTCAATCACAACCATTGAATATGAGCCGGCTCTGG
>JAGLDB010000470.1 GCA_023145935.1 Candidatus Sabulitectum sp.
GTAAGAAACAACACTGCAAGAGGCAACTGAAATGCAGCACCGAAAATAAGCAGGAATGAACCTATGAACCCGATGTACGCAGAAACACTCCATGCACCATGGATGTTTCCGGTCTCAAAACTCTGGAACAGCAGCAGAGCAGGTTTACGCATTACAAACCAGGCAAAGGCTGCACCACTTATAAAAAGAAATGTTCCGGCAATGGTAACCCCTGTCACACTCTTTCGCTCTGTCTGATAGAGACCCGGTGCGATGAATCTCCACATCTGAAACAGCAGAACCGGTGATGCCAGTATGATACCAACTGTCACCGACAGTCTCAGATGAGCTGTAATGGCCTCTGCCGGTGCCAGAGCGATCAGATCACATGGCGAAGTGGTTGTAACGAAATTTGTTATGTGTCTGCTGAAAAAGAAAGCAGTAGCAGTAAGAACTCCAACTGTGACCATCATTATGAATATTCTTTTTCTGAATTCTTCCAGATGATCCCAGAAGGAACCTCCATCAACTGATTTTACTGCCATACTTTTTCCAGGAGTTCCTTTTCAGTTGATAAGTCCAGCAATACCTGCCTGCAGTCTTCCCAGCCCTCTGGTATTATCCAGATCCTGCCGGTTGAAGTGGTCTTTTTATCACTCTCGAGATGTGTGAGTATTCCTTGAACTGTAATGGTTTCTGGTATTATCGTTTCAATACCGAGTTTACCTGCAACAGCTCTCAGTTCCCGGGCAAATTCATGGTTTCCACCCATTTCCGCAGCCACAGGAATACCCATAGCCACTGCAGCGCCGTGGGCGATTGAAAATCTGCTTACAGCCTCTATGCAATGACCAACTGTATGACCCAGATTAAGCAATCTTCTTTCCCCGGTTTCCTCAAGATCAGCAGCAACTATTCTGCCTTTTACAGCCAGGCATGCTGTAACCGCTCTGGTGTAATCTTTGTTCAGCAGATACTCCACTATTCGTCTGTCACCGATTACAGCGGTTTTCAATGCCTCTGCCAGGCCGTTGTTCAATTCTTTCAGAGGAAGAGTCTCAAGAAATTCAGGGCAGATCAATATTTCAGATGCGGGATACACAGTGCCGGCTTGATTCTTTGCGCCTGCTACGTTCACTGCTGTTTTTCCACCGAGTGAAGCATCAACCATACACAACATGGTAGTGGGTATCAGTGTGAGATTCACACCGCGTTTCCATGTGGAAGCAGCAAATGCGC
>JAGLDB010000471.1 GCA_023145935.1 Candidatus Sabulitectum sp.
CAGGAACATGGTCTGAAGATGGGGACAGGCTCAGATTTGAAAGTTCATGGGCTCACTGGCAGGCTATTGAGGACACCACTGCAGGAGCACCAGATTACATTCAGGGTGCCCTGGTGGCCATTGATCCCAACACTGGATACATAAGGGCAATGGTTGGCGGCAGAGATTTCCAGGACAGTGAATTCAACAGAGCAGTTCAGTCCAGGCGTCAGCCGGGAAGTTCGTTCAAACCGTTCTTTTATGCTGAAGCAATTGAGCAGGGCTGGTCTCCGGGAAGTGTCATCCTGGATCAGCCTGTGGTTGTTGAACTGAATCCGGGTTCGTGGAGACCACGAAATTATGACCACGAATTCCACGGCATGGTCACCCTTCGCGAAGCCCTGGCAAGATCTTTTAATGTCAGTGCTGTAAGAGTTGGCCAGGCGGTGGGTATAGAGACAGGCGCTGCCCGGGCCACTGCCATGGGAATTAGCTCCAGACTTCCAATAGTTCATTCTCTTCCACTGGGCAGTTGTATGGCTAACCCTCTGGAGATGGCTCGCGCATACATACCTTTTGCCACTGGAGGCATGGCTAGAAACTCAACCGCTATACTGAAGGTTGAAGACCGATACGGTAATCTCCTTGAGAGCAACGAGCAGCCTGATCCGGGAAGAAGGGTTCTGAGTGTTACAGGAGCGTTTCTGATCAACAGTATGCTGCAGTCCGTCTTCAGGGCTGGCACAGCCACAGGCGCTCACTGGTACTGGGGAGGCCCTTTTGCAGGCAGGGAAGCTGGAGGCAAAACGGGAACCACAAGCGATTATGCCGATGCCTGGTTTGTGGGATTCACACCGGATCTGGTTGCGTCAGTGTGGGTTGGATACGACAATCATGTTGTAAGAATGAGATTGAAAAACGGTCGCGGTCAATCCGGAAGCAGTGTCGCGCTGCCGATCTGGAACGGTTTCATGCGTAGAGTTTTTGCCGATGCTGACCCTTCCATGGCTCCTGAATTTCCAGGGCCGGAACCTGATGAGGTCGAAGAAGTTATTATCTGCAAAATTACCGGGCAGCTGGCCAACGCCGCATGTGCCGAGAATTCAAGGAGTGAGCTTTTCTGGAAGGGTACAGCACCCACCACTTTCTGTGAACTCCACACAGACAGCATAGGTTTTGCTGCTGATACCACCCTTGGTGAATTTACAGATTTCGACAGAAACTTTGGCCATGGA
>JAGLDB010000472.1 GCA_023145935.1 Candidatus Sabulitectum sp.
CCGGACTGCAGAAGTTCCTGTGAAAGAGAAAGGCTGGTTGAATAGGAATTTGATTCGATATCTTCAATACCTCCACTGGCGGCATTCATGCTCGTCCATCTTCTGGTGGCTCCTGCAGACAGCGTAAGGGATGGCCATAAAAATGCTTTGCTGCTGGTAAGAGAAGCCTGAGAGGAGAGCAGAGAAGCATCAGCGGAAGAAATTGCAGGCGAATTCTGATATGCCAGAGAAACCCAGCCTGCAAGATCCAGTTTCTGAACCTGATCAGCCGCAGGCTGAACGGAAATCAACATTGAAATCAGTATTGACAGTATTGTCATGATCCTCCTTCAGCTCCCTCTGGAGCGATAAAGACTGGAAGTGTAAGTAAAAGAATTCCAAACAAATATATGGTCCATGCAAGTCTCTGCCCAAAAGATGAGGTTTCGTTCCATCCAACTGAAAGCCCTCTACCCCACAGGTAAACGGTTAGAAGAGAGGCAACATCAAGTCTTGCAGCAAAAAGTATCAGAAATACTGACAATCTTGACATTGAAAGACCCATCATCCCCTCTGCAGGACTCCATGAAAAACCCTCCGGAAGAGAAAACAGATAAGCCAGGAGCGCAAGAAAAGCCACCAGCATCATGAAGGCTCCCATGGAAAGGAAGCTGCTGGAGATCGCAGGTAAAAGAGGTTTCCTGCCCCCTATGGCAAAAGAGAGTATGAAAGCACCAAGCCCTGCAGCTGATGCAAGTATTCCCCTTTCAATAAGCAGCCATATCGGCATCATAAGGTCAGATTCAGAGGGTACTATCCCCTGCAGGATGAAGGGGGTTAAACCAATAAACAGAATAACTGCAGCAGCTCCTGAAAGTGCTTTGTTCTGTTCCCTGCCTGTTACATAGGCATATGCCTTATCAGGATTGAAGAACTGTATGAATACGGCAAAGAAAGCAGTCCAGGCAGAAGCACTGGACACGGTATTTTCGGGTTTATTGGCTGGCAACTGGTTTTCCCTTCAAGGTTTTGCGGTAAACTTCCATGTACTCTGGAACTCTGTTGTCCCATGAAAAATCAGAACTCATGCATCTTCTTCTGAACCATGCCCACTTTCTTCTGTTCCTCCAGGCCTCAAGAAGGCTCTGAGCAGCTTCTATGAACTCTTCATATCCGCCGGAAAAAGAAAATCCGGTATTGGTAGAAACACTATCCGCAAGACCACCCAC
>JAGLDB010000473.1 GCA_023145935.1 Candidatus Sabulitectum sp.
CCAGAGACAACTCTGATTTCCAGCAATTTCATATACAATCAACCATTCTTGCAGAGGAAACCGCGGCAAACCTTGAGTCTGTAAGGAAAATTGTGGAAACAAATTTTGTTGAAGCAATAGCCGAAGGTAACGGAGAGTTGCTGGAGGATCTTGTTCTTCAGCGAGAGAGCACTTTTGTTCTGGCCTCTGACTCGACCACTATTTCAGCAGGGCTTGCAAGAGCAGCGAGAGAAGTAGAGGAAACTGCCTTTGCCATTGATATCTATTCTCTGCTTCTCGCAGAAACAACCGAATCCCAGAGCATTGCATATGAGCTTAATTCACTCACAATGCCCGGTGCGGATCTGCTTACCGCTCTGATCGCCACTCTTGTTGAACACGGAACCATTGAGCACGATGCAGAGAAAGCATGCATTTCAATGAAAGCAGCTTCTCCGGCAATAGAATCAATCTCCCAGGCAATGGCAGAACAAACTGAAGCATGGGCCAATGCGGTTCAGGCAGCCTATTCAGACATGTCTGCAAGAAGACAGAGAATTATCATAGATGATGGATATCCCCAGGAAGCAGTCATAGAGCTTTTGGAACTCAATCTGCAGGTTACAGTACTTCTTGGGGAAATAGAGATCATCCATGACGGGTGGCTGACAATTCCAGCCATTCACAATGAGCTGATCAACTCACTGACAGAAACCTCAATTTCTACCACATTAAGAATTCTTGCAGAAAGAATGGATCAGATCAGAGAGGAAGAACTGTGAGAGAAACGCTGCTGAACCATCTTTTCAATATCATTGCTTCACTGCGAAGAGTCGAGATCAGTTTGATAAACCAGCATCAGCGGGAAAAAGCAGAAGAGGTAAGGGCAGCAAACAGAGCCTTCTCCGATTTCAGAGATAAACTGATCACAGCACAGCTTACAGAAGCAACGGCAAAACTTGCCAATGCAACTGATCGCCTGCAGACAACATCAAACGAGTTGCACAGTTATCTTAGTACAAGGGAAGCTGCAAACAGAAAACTAGAAGCCATTCTCGGCAATCTGCCTGTGGCGTTAGCCCTGTTGAACAGCCTTACTGATTAAGCAGAAATGCCCCTGTAATAGCGAAAACCAGTGCACAGAGCATGCTGATAATGTAGCCTCTGTGAAATTCACCTACATCACCTGTTTCCTCCACGGTGAGTTCCCTGTACTTCGACATATATG
>JAGLDB010000474.1 GCA_023145935.1 Candidatus Sabulitectum sp.
CATATATGTCGAAGTACAGGGAACTAACCGTGGAGGAAACAGGTGCAGTGGGTCAGTTTCACAGTGGTTACATTATAAGCGTTCTCTGTTCACTGGTTTTCGTCATTGCCGGGGCATTTCTGCTTAAACAGTAAGTGTATTCAACAAAGCGATGGCTGCAGGCAGGTTGCCCAGAATGGCTTCAAGCTTTCTGTTTGCAGCTTCCTTTGTGCTGAGATAATTATGCAGTTGGTTAGATGTTGTCTGCAGGTGATCAGTTGCATCGGCAAGTTTTACAGTTGCTTCTGTGAGTTGTGCTGTGATCAGTTTATCTCTGAAATCGGAGAAGGTCCTGTTTGCTGCCCTTACCTCTTCCGCTTTTTCCCGCTGATGCTGGTTTATCAAATTGATCTCGACTCTTCGCAGTGAAGTAATAATCTTGAAAAGATGGTTCAGCAGCGTTTCTCTCACAGTTCTTCCTCTCTGATCTCATCCATTCTTTCTGCAAGGATTCTCAAAGTGGTGGAAATAGAGGTTTCTGTCAGCGAGCTAATCAATTCATTGTGAATAACTGGAATTGTCAGCCACGCATCATGTATGGTTTCAATGTTCCCAAGAAGTGCTGCTGCCTGCCTGTTGAGTTCCAGAAGCTCTATGACTGCTTCCGCAGGATATCCATCATCTATAATTATTCTCTGTCTTCTTGCAGACATATCTGAATAGGCAGCCTGAACTGCATTGGCCCATGCTTCAGTTTGTTCTGCCATTGCCTGGGAGATTGATTCTATTGCCGGAGAAGCTGCTTTCATTGCAATGCATGCTTTCTCTGCATCGTGCTCAATGGTTCCGTGTTCAACAAGAGTGGCGATCAGAGCGGTAAGCAGATCCGCACCGGGCATTGTGAGTGAATTAAGCTCATATGCAATGCTCTGTGATTCGGTTGTTTCTGTGAGAAGCAGAGAATAGATACCAATGGCAAAGGCAGTTTCCTCTACTTCTCTCGCTGCTCTTGCAAGCCCTGCTGAAATAGTGGTCGAGTCAGAGGCCAGAACAAAAGTGCTCTCTCGCTGAAGAACAATATCCTCCAGCAACTCTCCGTTACCTTCGGCTATTGCTTCAACAAGATTTGTTTCCACAATTTTCCTTACAGACTCAAGGTTTGCCGCGGTTTCCTCTGCAAGAATGGTTGATTGTATATGAAACTGCTGGAAATCAGAGTTGTCTCTGG
>JAGLDB010000475.1 GCA_023145935.1 Candidatus Sabulitectum sp.
GTATACATCAGGTGATCGTAGTCTATATTGAATGCTATTTTCATAATGATTCCAGTATTTCTCCAAGCTTGTTTGCCCCCTGGATGATGGTTCTTTCTTTTCTGGTAAACAATACACCGTTGGATCCTATTATTGATGCAGCCCCAGGGTCCTTCAGAATATTCATTAAAAGTTCTGCCCCTTCCTCCGGATCTCCCGAGAAGAGGAATCCAGTCTTCCCTTGTATGATGTTGTCTACAAAACCACCTTCCTGAATGGCAATAACCGGCGTACCGCACGCCATCGCCTCCAGGGGAACCAGCCCGTATGGCTCATTGCGCTGGCAGCAGATCACTGCCTGAGCATTGCGGTACATTTCTCTGAGACTTTCTTCTGATATACTTCTTTGTATTGCAATTTTTACTGAAAGAGAATCAGCCAGAGAATGAAGTTTCACCTTGTATCCGGGATACTCACGGTCGGCAACAATTTTAAGTTCAGGCCGCCTGTGGGCAGGTATATGTCCAAGGATCCTTATAGCAGTTTCATGGCCTTTGAATTTCCACAGAGCTCCTACAGAAAGAACATACCTTCCTCTTTCCGCCAGCTGATCCCCCGGGCAGAAAAACTTTGAGTTCACGCCGGGTCTTACAATCTTTGCTGTTCTGCCGTAGAAACGCTCTATGTTGCTTTGCATGAATGTAGAGAATGTTACTACCTGAGTGGCTGATTCTGCTGATAGTCTGTCTATTCTCTTTTCCAGCACGCCGAGAGGCTTTAATGCATACTCCGCCAGCGCAGTGTTCGTTCTCTTTATGATAGAACTCTCATAAATATGTCTCGGGTGTTCAAAACAGAAGTACACGGATGGAATGGTAAGGTATTGAAGAACAGGGGGGGCCGCCACGGGCATGGAATTGTGAACAAGAGCAATATCCGCAGAGTTGTTAATCTTTTCAGCTATTCCTCGACATACTTTCTGGAAACTGAGAAGTCTTGCCATAAGAAAAACAGGAGCTGCCAGGCGCAGGAAACCGGTTGGCCTCTTCCACATAGGGTAAGGGTAAACAGTTTCGGCAATACTGCTTCCAGCTGGCTGCAGCGATCCGCCCCCGGGTACATGAACTGAAAGATCAAATTGCCTGGAAAGATGTTCTGTGAATTCTCGAAGAACTCTTATACCTCCACCAGAAGGGAGCATATGAAACACAGCCACTTTTTTCAG
>JAGLDB010000476.1 GCA_023145935.1 Candidatus Sabulitectum sp.
TTCCTTAAAAAAAACGAAACACCCCACTGCAAAAATATTCTACCTTAAATAATTAACTCTGCCCTTTTACGCAAGAACAGATTTTTCAACCGGGATTCATGAATTATTCACGAGACTGGGAAGTGCTGGTAACAAGACCGGTAGATTCTACATCTGCAGAACGAAGCGCACTGATTAATTCTTTTGTATATTCTTACTTTCAAAGGGGTTAATAACTTAAATTGACACAAGGTAAGCGGAATGAACAAACAAGTATTCATCTGCCACTCAAGTAACGATGCAAAAGCCGCAGGAAAGCTTGTGGAGCAACTTGAGAACAACGGGTACAAATGCTGGATATCATCAAGAGACATCGAGGCCGGATCCGACTGGGCTGAATGCATCTATAACGCAATAGACGCGTCAGTAGCCCTTGTTCTGCTTTACTCTGGAAATGCAAATGACTCATGGCAGATCCGAAACGAACTCGACATTGCAACCAATCTGAAAATACCTATCGTTCCGCTGGTTTTTGAAAAAAGTGAAATATCCAAAGGTATCAAGTACTTCACCAACTCACACCAGTGGCTTGACTGTACCGCTCAGAAAACGAAGACTCCTGAGATTGTATCTGCATTGAACGGAATTACAAACAATTTACCTGAATTCAAGCTATCGGCAACTGCACCACAAAAGAAATCTGTACAAGCCTGGATATGGATAACGGGGGTTATTCTTCTTCTGGCTACGGTATCTATCCTGTTTATCAGAAAAGAATCTCCAGTGCCTGAATGCGGTCTTATTAATCTTGTTGCAGGGGGCACAGACTGCTGGAACTATGCTACAGACATCATCCCCGGTGCAGATGGCGGAATAATCGCAACCGGTACATGGGACTGGGGTTTCTGGAGCGAATTCTGGGTAACCGGTTTTGACAGTTCAGGTACCTTGATACACAGCTGGTCAGATTCCCTTTCCGGTGAATGCAAACCCCTGCTGCTTGCAACTGCAGATAATGGCTGTATTGCGGTCTTTGCCACATATGCCGATATGCAGCATACAGGTTTCACTTTTAAAGCGATCAGATTTGACGCAGCAGGCAATATTCTCTGGGAATCTGAAAAGTGGATCGATCTGCCGGGAGCAATACAGCCTGACATCTCTGCACTCCGCTGGCTTCCAGACAGCAATGCTGTTGCTTCATTCACCGTGCGAATGCTT
>JAGLDB010000477.1 GCA_023145935.1 Candidatus Sabulitectum sp.
TTGTGGAAGGTGATATCGGGCAGACCGGTGAGGATTTGTCCGAGGATACCGCATCAGGAGAGGAGGTTGGTCAGTGACACGGGTTTTATGTGTTATATTGCTTGTGCTGACCTGTGCCACCGCTTATGGGCAGGGGGCAGTGATGGAAGATGGTCGACTTATTCTGGAGGAGATCACGATCCAGGGAGAGTTGAGAACTCCACAGGCTCTGTTTCTTATGCTGAAAAGTACTCCGAACTTGAGTAATGTGTTGTTGGAGCGGAGCTTTCTTGAGGATGTTGTCCGGCCTATATATCCGGGAGCTTTTGCTTCGGAGACCAGTTTTTCCGTTGCTGCAAGGCAATCAAATGCCATGCCGGTTTACATAAGGTATGGTACGGTGGCTGTTCTTGGCGGGCTGAGTGCATGGATGTTTGTAGATGGAGACGAAAAAACGGGTTTGACATTTGGAATCATGGCCGGTCTTGATTTGGTAGGTAATTTACTGTACGACTTTATAGGTCAATAGATTAACGAATAGTTAGAGAGAGGAGTCCCTTAATGCGCGGAAAGTTGTTTCCCCTGCTGATAGCTCTTGTTGTTCTTCTTTTACCCGGTTCCGTTCTGGCGCAGGGCGAAGAATCGGCGGTAGTCGATTCCACAACTGTTGTAGAGGGAGACTCAACAGCCACCGATTCAACGGCTACCGATTCCCTTGCTGTTGTTGAAGAGGAAGTAGAAGTGGCGGATACAACCGCTACAGATGCAATTGAGGAGGAAGAAGAGGAAGAAGTAAAGGGTGGATTCTTCAGTCAATTTGCCAAGTTCTTCCGCGAGGGTGGCCCTGCTATGCCCTTTATTCTCTTTTTCTTTGCTGTTGGGCTTGTAATCTTCATAGAGAGACTGATTTTCCTTTTCGGAATAGCAAGTGCTAAACCAGAGGCTCTTATGGCCAGAATAGCATCGCTTATTCGAAAGGGCAGTATTGAAGGGGCAATAGCTACCACCAGCGAGGAAAGATCGCCTCTGGCAAAGATAATCGAGGCAGCTCTCAGAAACTACAAGGGTACCGAGCGTGACATTCAAAACGCAGTAGACGAGATGGCTCTTGCTGAACTACCAAGAATCAATGCAAGAATAGGTTATCTTGGTATGCTTGCAAACGTATCTACAATGGTAGGTCTGCTTGGAACTATCTTTGGTCTTATTGCCGCTTTCG
>JAGLDB010000478.1 GCA_023145935.1 Candidatus Sabulitectum sp.
TTGAAAGATCTCTTCAGTTCTTTCCAGCGTTCCACAGCCAGTTCACGCACAAACCACAGAGAGAGCAATGAGACCGGTATCATATCGATCAGATAAACAATGAAATGGGAGGCACCAGTGGTGGGGGCTTCAGTGGCAGCATGCCATTGAAGCATTGAATGCATCACACCATCAGTTGGAAAAAGCGGCTGAAAGATCACTCCGATGAGATATGGCCATGTAAAGAAGGCAAGAAAGACAGGCGCGAAGACAAGCGTGTTCAGAATGCCTCTAAGTACTCTTTTCTTCGGGGCAACAGCCCATGTGAATATCCCGGCAAGAATGCATCCGATGGCCGCTTCAATTCGTATTCCAGGTGTTGTGCCGCTGAGAGTTACTGTGGGGTTGAAGAAATTCAGCAGGAACCATACTGCGTTGCTTCTTTCAAGGGGGAAGTAGCCTATGGCTGAAGTTGTCCCTGCAATTTTGTCTATCAGCGGTGGGAGAAGAGTCAGCGTCCATGCCAGAACCATGATCTTAAGAAGTTTCCCGGCGTCATATTCACTGAATACTCTCATTACGAACACAAGCATCAGCAGAGGAAAGACATATGCTACGGGGAAATGCAGCACAAAAGAGGGAGCAGGGAAGACAATCCCAAGGGTTAGTGCCTCCATGAGGTTTCTCAGAATAACAGTTACCGCAAAGACTGCCGCCAGCTGCCAGGGAGTTGCCTGAAGGTCAGTTCCCCAGTTGATCGATCTGTCTATCAAAACTTTTAGTTTCATTCAGTCTCCGTGGCATAAAACGCCTGCATTGCCGGGTATCCGCACCCGGGACTGTTCCAGTTCATTCCTGCAATCAGCTTAACAGTTGCCATAAAGCCTTGTATATCCATTCCTTCAAGCAATCTATTATTAATTCCCACTCCGGTGAAAGCACCCCACCCTCTATTCCTGTTTTCAGCATCTGGATAGCTGAAAAGTGCTACAGTGAAATTGTTTTCGATACTGTTTTCGCTCCAGTAATCTACAACAGATACACTGGCTTCCGCATTTGGAACCATCTGCAGGATCATGTCGGGTTTGAAGAAGTGAATCAGTTGAAGGATTGTCTCCTGGCGTACAACAGGGTCTCGCCACAAACTGTCTGAAAGCAGCTCGGAATCAATTTCCGGCATGACTTCTACCGGTATGCCATCTGAGTTTATCCAGATTA
>JAGLDB010000479.1 GCA_023145935.1 Candidatus Sabulitectum sp.
AGTCAAAGATTGCAATGGAGGCATTTACTCCCGGTGCCTGGATTGTTACTGCACCGCTGAAGGGGTTGGCTGATGGAACTGCATTGAGCCCCTGAGAACCATCATCGCCTTCTTCAATACCATCTGTTAGATCAACCTGATAGATCTTGTCTGCATCAATATCACTGATCCAGAGATAACCGCTGGGATCAAGGGTTAATCCTCTGGCATTAGGAATAAGACTGATATCGATGTAGTCAACCATTGTATTGTTGCTATTGTAGCATTTCACAGCAATACTGGTATTCTCTGAAGCGACCCAGGCGAGGCTGTCTGCAGCATTTATAGCAATATCGCAAGTCTCACTGTATCCCGTTAAGAAAGAAAATAGCTTTATTGATGTAATTCCCGGAAGTGCGTAATAGTAAACTCGGTTCTGAGTTCTTGTACCAAGGAAAATGTGATTATTGCTAACACTGAGTCCCGTCACCGACGAGACAGGGTTTCCTCAACCACCGCACATATCCACCATGCCCTGATAGGTGCCGGTGGGTGTGTATTTGAAAACATAGCCGTTGGTCAGGTACCAGCCTCCACAGTAAATCATGTTGTGGTTCTCGGAATAGGCAAGGCCGGTTGGAACAACTGTGGTAAGATGGTTGAAGTAGAAACTACTGATCACATCACCAGTTTCAGGATTCAGTTCGTATACGTAGTCAGTAACAGCATCCATAGCCCAGAGCGAACCGTCACCCCATGCAAGGCCCGAAATATTTGTATCAGGAGCATCCAGGGTCGTTATGATTGCTTTGGCTGATGCTGCAGCTGCTATCACAAGCAAAACAAACAGAACCTTGCGCACAGAACACCTCCTTGAAGAAAAAAATCAATTGCATACAACACTTACGATTGTAAAATATTAAGTTTCTCGAAACAAGACAAGCTCAAGTCTCACTCTGCATCTGAACTTCGTTCCCAGGAGAAACAGATCGTTTAATTACATTTATGATACAACGAAAATAACCGCTAAGAGTGTTTCAGATAAAATCAGCAGGAAAAGGCAGGGGACTTGAGGAGCAGAGTAACAAGTAGGAAAATATGGAGCGTTTTCTTTGTCAATAGAAAACCCGAAGACATTGCTCCGGGTTTTCATCTCTGAATTTACCTGTCTATAGCTTCACAAGTTCCAGTGTGGCAGATGCTCCCTGATCGTCTC
>JAGLDB010000048.1 GCA_023145935.1 Candidatus Sabulitectum sp.
CCCATTCCTGGAAGAGGTTTGATAATGGAAGAAAGAGACCCGGATGCAGATGAATCCTGAAAAAGCCTGCTTACCCTGCCCACCTGTTCCTGCAACACAGCAACAGTCTGCCCTGACTCAGAGATCAGGTTGCTCAATTCACCGGTTTCTGTCAGCAATTCCTCCCGGGCTGCTATCTTTTTTTGAAGAGATCCCTCAATAGTCTCAGTTTTATCCTGTAAGACAACCTGATCCTCAGAGAAACGGAAAACACTACCACGAAGTACTGCTTCCCTTTCAGTCAAAAGCTCTATTGACCCCCTAACAGACGACAATTTTTGAATGCGAGCTTCTTCCAGACGGATCTGCTCACGAAAAGACTGCCTCAGCTTTTCCAGTTTGGCATCAAGATCGTGCCTGACGGATCTTGCATCTGACAGGTCATCACTGACTTTTTTCACGCGAAGCTTGATTTCTTCCAATCTCTCACATGATCTTACCTTGTCTTCTTCAAGGCTCTTACGGGAAATATCAAGCTGGGATTGCTCGTCTTCGAGTTTTTCCAGATCAGCAGCATATCTGTGGATACGCTCCCGCTCCCGGGAAATTCTTGCATTATTCTCTGCGATCCTTGTTTCCGAAGAGGTGATCCTTTCAGAAGTAACCGCGGTTTCTCTGTCGTAGGAGGCAAGATTCGAATCCAGTTCAGCACACTTTCTGTGGGCGTCATCCAGCTTGCCCTGCACTCTGCTGAATTCCATTCTTGCTTCTGCCAGAACTGCACTTCTTGATGCGAGGGCTGCTGTCTCCCTGCCCACAACAGAACCGGTTTCATCAAGCAGTTTTCCTTTTTCTTTAAGCTGTTCTCTTATCTCTGAAGATTCCAGAAAACTCATGGCTTCTTTAACAGCCTTAACGGTATCTGAGACCTTCTGATGCCTTTTGAATGCGGACACCTGTCGCTTCAGCCCGTTACATGTGGTCTCTACTTCAGAGATAATATCAGATAAACGCTCAAGATCACTGCCTGCTGAATTCAGTTTCAATTCTGCACGATGTCTCTGTATCTTGTATTTAACGATACCGGCTGCCTCATCGAAGAGGAACCTTCTGTCCTCGGGCCTGCTTGATAGAATGGTTCCCACCATCTTGGATTCCAGTATCCAGTAACCGGTAGATCCCAGCCCTTTGTCCACCACAAGGTCTGTTATATCCATGAGCCTGCAACGACTGCCGTTTATGCTGTATTCGCTCTCTCCTGTTCGAAACAGTCTTCTGGATACAGAGACCTCATCGTACTCCAGCCCGAGCAGCCTGTCGGTGTTGTCGAAGGTAAGGGTAACCTCTGCCATTCCCAGCTGTTTGCGTTTTGTAGAACCGGAAAATATCACCGATTCCATTCTGTCCGCCCTGAGCTGCTTGGGGCTCTGGTTTCCCAGTACCCATCTTATGGCATCAGCCACATTGCTCTTTCCGCATCCATTGGGGCCAACAATTGAGGAAATCCCCGATTTGAAATCAATCCTGAACGGATCGGCAAACGATTTGAAGCCTACGATCTCAAGCCTCTTAAGCCTCACCTGATTCACCTCCCTGCCTTATGGCGGCATACACATAAGTAATAAAGCTCAGCACCACCAGTGTGATTGAAAGCAGACCAAGACCATCTGTCTGAAGAAACCACTGTTTACCTGGAAATTGAAACTGCGGGAACACAGCCTGCCTGAGCATATAGAAAGAAAGAAACATCGTTGCCAGTTTGCCCCATATGTTTGAGGCAGGAGGTTTCTTTCTTCTGTAAAAAAGAAGACCACCTGCAACGATCAGAATATCTCTGACTGCGAGAACAACAAAAAACCACAGAGGTATCAGATGCAGAATGAGCATTGTTACCGCAAAAACAGCAAAGGCTATTTTGTCTGCCAGTGGATCAAGAATTTTCCCCCAGTCGCTGACTGTTCCAGTCATTCTGGCAAGTTTTCCATCAACGGCATCCGAAAGGATCGCAAGAACCACAAAGAGAAGTGTATAGCTTGTGTGCTCATTCCAGAGAAAGAAACACGCTGCAACTGCCAGAGGAACTCTGGCGATACTCACAATATTTGCAGCTGTGAGAAATCTACCTGTGATCACTGTTCCACTCCCAGCAACCTGGAAGCATGGTCCTCTGCTCCATTGCCACCGCCAAGAAGCCTTGCAAGTTCCTTCAAACGCCCGGACCGGGAGTTGAGAACTGCAACGGTAGTAACAGGCATATCATCTGCATAAGCCTTTGTTACAGCCAGATGCCTTTGTGCTCTGGAAGCAATCTGAGCAAGATGTGAAACAACAATGATCTGCCTTGAGGAAGCAGCCCTCAAAAGAGACTCTGCCAGATCATGTGCTGTTTCTCCCCCTGTGCCTGCATCAATCTCGTCAAACACCAGAGTAGATGCTGATGATGAATCTGCAACTGCAAGAGCAAGAGCAAGAGCAACTCTGGAGAGTTCTCCACCGCTGGCTACCGCCTCCAGCGAATCCACAGGAATTCCCTTGTTGGCCGAAAACATGAAAAGAACCGATTCTGCCCCCTTTGAATCCAGATGTGTTCCTGCCACGGATGTAAATGCATTAGGAAGGGTGAATCGAATAAGAAATTGTGCGTAAGACATGTTCAACTGTTTCATTTCGGCAACTGCCTGCGCTGAAAGTTTCTCTCCGGCAGACTTTCTCTTCGCTGTGAGCTCACTGGCAGTTTCAACTACTTTCTTCGTTAGAGCCGGCAGTTTTTTCTCGATACTTTTCAATTCTTCCCGGGCAACAGTGTACTCCTGAAGCCTGGAAGACAGTAAATCCCTGTGATCGATCATTGATCGGGCAGTACCGCCACACCTTGAGATTAATACAGAATACTCATCAAGTCTTCTGTCTATTGCCGATATCCTGTCTGGAGCCTCTTCCAGATCAGACATCTCCGAAAGGATCAGACTTGAAGCTTCCTCTACGGAAATAGATGCCTGAGAAAGCAGCTCTGCCAATTCCTCCCTGTCCGGTATTTCTCTGGAGACCCGCCTGAGCAATCCTGCAAGAACAGCTGAAACTCCTTCGTCTCCCTGAAGCGCCCCAATAGTCTCCTGAAATAAGAGCGACCGTTCCATGGCCTTCCTGATATTCTCTCTTCGGTCAATAAGTGAATTGTAGTCCTCAAGAGAGGGATCAACCTGATCGAAAAGAGATATTTCATGGATAAGCAATTCCCTGCTGACCTCAGATTCACCTAGAAATGCCCTGAGCTCGTCACTTCTTGCAGCATCTGCCTGAAACTCCTGGAATAACCTCTGATACTTTTCTCTCAGGGGCATGGCGTAAGCGTATGCATCGAGTATGTCCATCTGACGGGCAGATTTGAGTAGAACCGGAGTCGATCTCTGACTGTGCAGTGCGATAAAGTCTTGAACTGATCTCCGTACTTCGTCAAGGGTGGACAGAGCATCATCCATAAAAACCCTGCTTCTTCCCTGGGCGCTTATCTCCCGTCTGATCACTGTTTCTTCCCCGTCTGGCATTTGAAAGACTGCTTCCACAGAAGCTGTTCCTGCTCCTGGACGAACAAGATTTTTGTCTGCTCTTGCCCCAACAGCAAGCATTAATCCATCGACGAGAATTGATTTGCCAGAGCCGGTCTCACCAGTGATAACATTCAATCCCTTTTTAAACTCCATGGAAGTATCACTGATAGTGGCCAGATTTTTCAGAGATATAGAACGGAGCATCTGCATCTGCCTACCCCCTGTATCCCCAGCCGAGCTTCTTCCCCAGCATGGCGTAGTAATCAGACCGTCTACCGGTTCTGATCACAGGGCAGGTGAGAGATGAAAGCTGGACTGCAATGGAATCTCCTTCAGCCATGGATCCACATTTGGCCACTCCATCAGCCAGTATAAGCGGATTCTTCCCCCGTGATCGAAGAATAGTAAATTCAATCTTTGAGGAGAGGGGAACCACAATTGGCCTGATAGCCAGCAGGTGTGGGCATATAGCAGTAATAATAACAACGGGAAGATTCGGATGCAGTATCGGTCCACCACATGATAGATTGTATGCAGTTGATCCTGATGGAGTTGAGACCATAACACCGTCGGAAGCAATAACGGCAACTTCTCTGCCATCTACCAGAACACGGATGTGAAGGATTCCTCCTTCTGCTGCACGACTTATACAAATTTCATTAAGAGCCCTCACACATATCCCAGCGGGTCCTGTGGTCTTCAAAACAGGCAGATCATCAATATCGTAATCTCCAGAAAGCAGACAAGCAATAGAATCTCCTACCCTGGCAAGCTCACAGTCCGCTAGAAAACCCAGGTGACCGGCATTTACTCCCAGAACAGGAAGATTGCTGCCCAGAAGCGTATCCATTACTCTCAGGATCGTTCCATCTCCGCCTATGGCCGCAGCAGCATCGGTATCTTCCGGTTGTGTGAAAACATCAATACCGGCGTTTTCAAAAATGCTTCCATATTCTGCAGCAGCAGGTTCAGGGATAAATATCTTTTTAACAGCTTTCACTATTGACCCTGACATGTTCTTTTACAGACTCACTTACTCCTGCTGGACCCAGTTTAAGGTCGTCTAATATCTCTCTGGTACTGCCGTGAGCCACGAATTCATCTGGAATGCCAAGGTTCAGTACGCTCTTCCCTTTAAGCAGCGATGCTATGTACTGACCGAAACCTCCCCTGAGGGTACCTTCCTCCAGAGTAACCACCAGCCTGTTAACTGCAAGATCCCGGATTGCGTCAACCGGGGCAGGCTTCAACCACACAGGATCAAAGACCATGACATCAATACCACTTTCCTTAAGTATCTCCGCTGCCTGTACTGCTGTGGATACCATTGACCCCACTGCGATCAGAAGAACCCCAGTGCCTTCCCGAACAACCTGACCGGTTCCAATTGGAAGGATATCCGGTGACGGGAAGCGCAATTCAGGTTCCAGCCCCCGAGGGTACCGTATACCTGTTGGTCCGGAAAGATCAGACAGTTCTCTGGAAATAATCTTCTTCAGCACAGTGCAATCCCTGGGGGCGGCAAGCCTTAAGCCGGGAATTGCAAGGAACATGGAAATATCGTAGATACCGTGGTGAGTTGGACCATCTGCCCCTACCACACCAGCCCTGTCCATTGCGAAAAGAACCGGAGCATTCTGAAGCGCAACATCATGGATAACCTGGTCGTATGCCCGCTGCATAAAACTGCTGTAAATGGTCACTACCGGTTTCATACCTCCAAAAGCCAGCCCGCAGGCAAAAGTAACTGCATGCTGCTCGGCTATGCCCACATCAAAAAACCGCTCGGGATATTTTTCAGCAAATTTTGTAAGACCTGTACCATCAGGCATGGCTGCCGTGATAGCAACAACTGTGGAATCCTTTTCAGCGGCTTCAAGAAGAGCTTCGGAAAAAGAACCTGTAAACTTCGAACCGGGTGTTTTCACAACAGCACCGCTGATACCATGATGCGATACCGGCTGAGATTCAGCAGGACTGTATCCCTTGCCCTTTTTTGTGACCACATGAACAAGAACAGGTCCCTGGATCTTCTTAACCCTGTCAAGAACCCCTGTGAGGGCAGCAAGATCATGGCCTGGAATTGGTCCAAAATAATTTACACCGAACTCTTCAAAAATACTTGCAGGAGTCACTATTGTTTTTTTAACAGCGGAAGACATCTCATGGGCTGCGATCCTCATTCTTTCACCGAGAGATGGAACTTTGCCCAGGGCTTTCCAAACGCCGTCTTTGAACTTGTTGTAAGTTGGATCAGTAAGCAGTTTGTTAAGATGCTTTGAGAGTGCACCGACATTCTTCGAAATAGACATCTCGTTATCGTTAAGAATTATTGTAATGTCAGTCTGCATAGCACCTGCATTGTTCAACCCTTCAAGAGCAAGACCGGCTGTCATTGAACCGTCTCCGATAACAGCGACAACCCTCTCGCTTCTTCCTGATATATCACGGGCAGCAGCAAACCCCAGAGCAGCACTTATCGAAGTGCTTGAATGACCGGTTCCGTACACATCGAACTGGCTCTCGGATCTTCTGGGAAAACCACTGAGCCCTCCTGTTTGCCTGATGGTATGAAAAAGCTCACGCCTGCCTGTTAACAGTTTCCATGGATAAGTCTGATGACCAACATCCCAGACTATTTTATCAACAAGCGGATCGTATACTGTTAGAAGAGCAATAGTAAGCTCAACCACCCCGAGACTTGAAGCCAGGTGACCTCCTGTATTACAGACAACACCAACAATTCTTTCCCTGACCTGAGAAGCAAGGATTACCCGTTCTTCAAGAGAAAGATCTTTGATCTGTCCCGGATCATTTATACTGTCAAGAATGTTTGACACTAACTCCTTCTTTCCGGAAGGTATTCTACCAGTTCCCTGATTATGGACCAGTCGCCGGTAAGAGAACCAAGACGCCTGGAGATATCAGCCGCGTTTTTATGTGCAAGCCCTACGGCACCATTAACTCCCAGTTCACTAACCGGGTTCCATTTCCCCTTTTCAGCATCTTTAGCAACTGCCTTGCCCATTTCCTCTGTAGTACCGGTAACATCTAGAATATCATCTGTGAGTTGAAATAACCACCCCGCAACATCACCGATAGCCGAAATTTCTTCAAGCTCGCTGCTGGATACACCAGCTGCCATTGAACCCAGTTCCATTGAAACTCTGATCATTGCAGAAGTTTTGCCTCTGATCATTCGCTCTGTCCACGTGCGGTCAGCAGCAGCGGGATGATACATATCCATGAACTGTCCTCCCACAAGAAAAGAAGAACCGGACGCTGAAGCAAGTTTTAACAGCATACCCCTGATCCGATCTTCCGGAATGTTTGTTCCCGCAAGGGTAGCGAAAGATTCCATAAGCAATCGGTCTCCTGCAAATACCGCCTTCTCAACACCGCAAACCTTGTGAAGGGCAGGTTTGCCGCGACGAGTATCATCATCGTCCATTCCCGGCAGATCATCGTGAACAAGGGAGTATGTGTGAATCATTTCCACCGAGCATGCTGCAGGTACAGCATTCTCAATATCTCCTCCCAGCGCTGCACAGCTCTGAAGAACAAAGAATGGACGCAACCGCTTTCCGCCGGCATTGAGAGAATAGAGGCAATACTGCGCCTGCTGGTTCTCCCTGCAAAAAAGAGAAGGCTCATTCAAGGCTTTTTCAACACGGAAGGAACTATCGCTAAGTGCGCTTTTCAGTGATCGGGACATACTCATAAACACGCCTTAATTCCGAGACTGCAAACTTTTCATCCAGAGTAACCTCAAGACCGTTGATCATTTCTCCGCCTTTAGCCACCACCAGCTTACTGTATCTGTCACTCAGAAATCTGCCAATGGAAGCTCTCACTTCCATTCCGATAACACCGTTCGAAGAGCCGCACATTCCAAGGTCAGTAAGATATGCCGTTCCACCGGGCAGAACCTGCTCATCAGCTGTCTGAACATGGGTGTGAGTACCCACGAAAACATTAACTCTTCCATCAACATAATGGGCCAGAGCAAGCTTCTCGCTCGTAGCCTCTGCATGAAAATCAATTATTCTTACATCTGCACTGGTGCTCTCCAGTATTCTATCCACTGTTTTAAAAGGACAGTCACCGGAAAAATCGGTAAAAACTTTTCCCTGAAGATTTATCACCTGTACTGAAACACCGGCTACATCTCTGGTGATATATCCTGTTCCCGGCTTGCTCTTCGGATAGTTGGCAGGACGCAAAACCACTGATTCGTGTTCTGAAAGAATGGGAAAAATAGACTCCTTTTTCCAGATATGGTTTCCCGATGTGATAACATCAGCTCCAGCCTGTAATAGGGCCTTGGCAATATCAGGAGTAATACCGAACCCGCCTGCGGCGTTCTCGCCGTTTATCACCACAAAATCATACCTGTCACTAACTGCAGCCATGTATGAGAACACAGTGTTCCTGCCGGGTCTTCCCACAACATCACCAAGGAGCAGAATACGCATTCTATCTACCTGGCTGTTTCTGAAGCTCTTAACTCCCGAATCACGGTAACCTTTATCTGTCCGGGGTATTCCATCTCATCTTCTATTTTCTTAGCGATCTGTCTGGCCATATCGATTGCAGTCTCATCTGAAACCACCTCCGGTCTCACAGCGATCCTTAGTTCCCTGCCTGCCTGGATGGCATACGATTTCCTTACACCATCAAATGAATCAGCAATGGTCTCGAGACGGCGAAGACGCTTGATGTAAAGCTCAAGTGTTTCCCTCCGCGCCCCTGGTCTTGCGCTGCTTACTGCATCAGCTGCCTGAACAAGAATGGCATAAAGGCTTTCCGGTTCCACTTCTTCGTGATGCGCACCAATTGCATTGGCAACAATCCTGGGTTCATTGAATTTCCTTGCAAGTTCCATACCAACCATTGCATGTGATCCCTCTATATCGTGGTCTGTAGCCTTGCCTATATCGTGAAGCAGGCCGACCCTTCTTGCCATTGCCGGGTCAAGACCGAGTTCGCTTGCAAGCAATCCGCACATGTGAGAAACCTCAAGAGAATGCTGATACATGTTCTGACCGTAGCTTGTTCTGTATCTGAGCCTGCCCAGATGTCTGATAAGCTGTGGATGCAGCCCGGTGACACTTGCCTCCATGGCAAGTTCATTCCCAAGCTTGCGAATAGTACGCTCCATCTCGCTTCGAACTTTCGCAACAACCGATTCAATCCGCCCGGGATGAATTCTTCCATCAGTTATCAGTTTATCAAGAGAGAGTCTGGCAACCTCTCTTCGCACCGGGTCAAAACAGGACAGAACAACAGCTTCCGGTGTATCATCTATGATCACATCCACCCCGGTGGCTTTTTCAAAAGCTCTGATGTTGCGACCCTCGCGACCTATGATACGACCCTTCATGTCATCATTGGTCAGATTAACCACAGAAACACAGCTTTCAACCACATGGTTCGCCGCGCATCTCTGAATGGTTGTGGCAAGAATACTGTTTGCCTTATCGTCGGCGGCTCTTTCTGCCTCATCAAGTATTCTTCTTGTGAGTTTTGCGGCTTCCAGATTGGTTTCTTCTCTGAGGTTGGAAAGAAGAAGCTCTCTTGCTTCTTCACTGGAGAGTCTTGCAACCTCCTCCAGCCTGATGTTGTGCTCCTCAATAAGCTTGTTTGCTCTCTTGTGTTTCGCCTGTAAAGCCTGTTCTATCTCGCCTAGAGCGGTCTCCTGCTGAGCTAAAGAATCAGCTCTGGTTTTCTGGATCTCCAGGGCTCTGTCAGACTGCTGAGAAAGTCTGTTGATGCTATTCTCTCTCTTATCGAGTTCAGATTGTTTCCTCCGAAGTCGTTCAAGTTCAACTGCCCTCTCCTCAACGATTTTTTCTCTACCCTCAAGCAGAGCTTCTTTTTTAAGCGATTCAACTTCTCTTCTGGACTCGGAAAGAATACGATCCGCCTCTGCGGATGCTCCTCCGATCTCCCTGGTTACAAGCATTTTATGCAGGTAAAAACCAAGCACAAACGCCAAAACAGCAAATCCTATAGGAATTAGTATATGCATATCCGTGCTTTCCTCGTTTCAGGCGCAGGAATTCATCTATAATAATCGGGGAAACAGTGTCGAATCTCCAAAACCCTGCGACACATTCCAGAGCACTGTCCTCCGAGGACTATGGCTGATCTTTGCTACTGCCCGGGGTGGATTTCTGAAATATCGAGGGGGGGTCTGATGGAGCAGTCCTGATATGCTCATGAAGCAGCGAAACGGATGATCCCGACGAATTTTCCTCCGGGGTCAGCACATCATTAATTTTGTCAGCAAGACTGGACAAAAACATCTGATGGCCATCTTCCATTTCCTCGAGTTGTCTTGTTTTTGTAAACAACTCATCTGTAATGTTCAGTGATGCCAGTATTGCCACCTTCGATGTGGAGGTCATAGCAATGTTCTCTGTCATCTGCCGCATTCTCATATCAAGAAAATGGGCGATCTCCGCAATGTAAGCAGGATCGCCCTCGCCTCTTATTGAATACTCACGACCGTATATGTTTACCCTTGTTGTCTCCGGACGGTCAGTCATTGGTACTCAGTCCCTGCTGATCTTTCAATTTTTCCAGTTTCCCAAGCAGAGCCTCAAGCCTCTGCTTCAACTCCTGCCTCTCGTGCAGAAGTCTGGCGTAATGAATTCTGAGAAGATTATAGCCCTCAGAATCTGCATTACCCTTCTGGTACTCAATTCTATTCTCCAGTTCCTCTACCCGGCTTGCAAGACGCTTATTGTCATCGTCCATAGACCGATATCTCAATATCAGTCTATCTACCGCTTCTGTCAGTCTCTCTGACCCTCCGGCCATGGGCAATGGAAAGCCTCCCTAGTATAACTAAAGACCCTTTCTGGCAACCTCGACAACTTTGCCGAAAGCCACAGGATCCTTCACAGCAAGATCTGCAAGCATCTTTCTGTCAATAAGTACTCCGGCCTTGGAAAGACCGGCTATCAAAACACTGTAGCTTACTCCATGCTCTCTGGCCGCAGCATTAATGCGAGTTATCCAGAGGGCTCTGAAATTTCTCTTTTTGTTCCTTCTATCCCTGTACTGATACTCCATAGCTTTTTTGTTGGCATCCGCAGCAACCGTATACAGCTTGCGCCTTCCTCCAACATTGCCCTTGGCAGCTTTAAGTACCTTCTTGTGTCTTTTGTGCCTTGCAACGGCGTTTCTTACTCTACTCATTTTTTTCAGCCTCCGCTGTTACTTGGGCAGGAGAACTCTCATGCGCTTGGTATCGGAGGGTGATGCGATTCCTGCTGTGCGCAATTTGCGTTTCCGCTTGCTACTCTTCTTTGTTTTAATGTGTCCGGCATGACTGTGTCTAACACGAATCTTACCGGTTCCTGTCTTCTTGAAGCGCTTCGCAGCACCCTTGTGAGTCTTCATCTTAGGCATATTGGTCCCCGTCTCTTCTGCTACTAAGTGTTCTTTTCCCGTCTGGGTGCAAGTATCATTGTAAGAAACCTGCCTTCCATAACTGGCTTTCTTTCTATCTGTGCAAGATCTTCCAAATCGGCTGAAAGACGGCTTAAAAGATCATAGCCCTGATCCTTGTAGACCATCTGTCTTCCGCGAAAAACCACTGTTGCCTTTACCTTGTGCCTGGCTTCAAGAAAATCTCTGGCATGCCTCATCTTGAAATTATAATCGTGGGTATCGGTGTTAGGTCGAAACTTAACTTCCTTCAATCCTCCGGAATGCTGCTTCTTCCGCGCTTCTCTCTCTTTCCGATTCAACTGATACCGATATTTACCATAATCCATGATCCTGCAAACAGGAGGATCACTGGCTCCACTTATCTCTACAAGGTCAAGATCGGCCGTGCCGGCCATTTCCATAGCCCTGGCGTAATCAACCACTCCTACATGCTCCC
>JAGLDB010000480.1 GCA_023145935.1 Candidatus Sabulitectum sp.
CATGCAGAATATCAATGTTTGATCGAAGCGGTGAATTCCTCTCTTCCTCCGGGCGGCAGGGAAGTGGCCCCGGTGAATATTCGCAACCCTGGGCAATGTGTCTTCTTCAGGGGGGAGAGTATTTTGTATTTGATCACGGAGCACAAAGAATGACGCTTCTTGATCCATCCTTAAATTTTCTTGGCAGTATTGATGCATTCATGCGTGTTCCACTGAAGGTTACATCCGGAGCGGATTCCATGGTAGTCATCAAAGAGATCGTCATAAGATTCGAGGATGAACAGCTGTTTGGAGGTTACAGAATTTATTCCCTGAATGCCTACAACGGCAGGGAGGGTTGTGTGTACAGGAATTGCCAGCTTCCAATGGGAGCTGAAGAGGTTGATCTAAGATCAGAATTCTGTTTCTTTGCAACAGATGCAACAGGAAATGTATATCTTGCGGATTACGATTCAGATGAGTACGGAATAGAGATACTCTCACCGGATGGCGAGTTAGTCAGGGCTATCACCATGGATTCTCAGCCAAGGGAAGACTTCGATATAGAGGTGCATGCCCTGGACCGCCTGCCCATCAGGATTCCCCTCACCATCGAGTCTGGAACCAGCAATCTGATAATCTCAGCACCGGAAAAACATCCCTATGTCACCGGTCTTGCCGTTGACGGAGAAGACAATATCTGGGTTCGAAGAATGGGTGTTGAACAGAGTGAGACATGGGATGTTGTGTCACCGGAAGGTGAACTGCTCAGACATGTTGTTCTTGCTGCGGACACCACTGGAGCCGGTTGCTATCCGTCTTTGAATGTTTCCTCATTCGGTATGGTGGCAACCTTCAGCTTAGAAGATGAATTCGAAAGGTTCTTCACTGTAAAACAACAGAATTTGTAACTGCTTTTGTGGAAGCTGCCTTGGCCCCAGGGCAGCTTCCACAGACTGTTTCTTGTATGCTACTGGATCTTCAATATGTAAAGTTTCTGGAAATTCTCCGGGTTTTCATTCCAGGTGACAATGAAGTCAGAACCGAATGTCATCCTCCAGTTTGCTCCATTTCCGGATATTGATGGAATTGAGGCTGTCCCAGCCAGTTCCAGATTTTCATCCCATATATCGAAAGTGGGTATTGCAGTTCCTCCACGCCTGGCCCACAGATTGCCGCCAGGTCCCATGAACAGACCGGTTACAGGCAGATGGT
>JAGLDB010000481.1 GCA_023145935.1 Candidatus Sabulitectum sp.
TTGCGCAGGTATATGTGTATTTTCCGGGAAAAAGAAGATCGGTGTTGATATCATTCTGATCGTAGTAATGAACGGCCATGCTAAACCTCCCTGGGATCAGTTATCACGCCTGTGATGGCAGTGGCTGCAGCTGTTTCAGGGCTGCCGAGATAGATAAATGCATCTTTTTCTCCCATACGCCCTTTGAAATTTCTGTTTGCCGTGGAAAGACAGACTTCACCGGGAGCAAGTACACCTTGATGGGCTCCGAGACATGGGCCGCATCCAGGTGGAAGAATAACAGCACCGGCTTTAACAAACTCTTCTATAATTCCCTGCTGCAGTGCCTTTACGAATTCATCACGACTGGCTGCCCCCACCAGCATGCGAACTGAAGGAACAACTTTTCTGCCCTTCATGATCTCAAGAGCTGATTTTAAATCCTCCACCCTGCCGTTGGTACATGTTCCCAGGAAAACCTGATCGACCTTTGTCTTCGGGAGTTCCGATACCGGACAAACATTGTCAACAGTATGGGGACGGGCTACCATTGGTACAATCTCACCAAGATCGAAGTTGTGCACTTCACAGAACTCAGCATCTGCATCGCTCCAGAGAGCCTTACTGCAAAGATCTTCACTAAAGAGAAAGTTATGTACAAGCCTGTCCGCAGGAAAGACTGCAATTTTCGCACCCATCTCAATACCCATATTGGCTATGGTCATTCTTTCATGAATAAGAAGACCGCCTACGGAACTACCGTGAAACTCAACAGCTTTATAGTTGGCTCCATCCGATCCGAGTTTTCCGATAATGGCAAGTATGAGGTCTTTTGCTGAAACACCTCTTGTTAGATACCCTTCAAGGTCGATCTCAATGGTCTCCGGCACCTTGAACCAGGTTCTTCCAGTAAGCCATAGCCCGGCAGCTTCTGTTCTGTCAATGCCGGTAGAGAATGTATTAAAAGCGCCATAAGTGCAGGTATGACTATCGCTTCCCACCACAATAGAACCTGGAAGAGCAAGATGCTGTTCCGGCAGAACCTGGTGGCAGATCCCGCTTCCTACATCAAAAAACTTGTCTATCCCCTGATCTTCTACAAATTTCCTTACCTTTGCGTGACCTGAAGCAATCTTGCTGGATGCAGCAGGAGTAACATGATCCAGAACAATAACGATCCGTTCAGGGTGTTTAACCTTTCCCCCTGGCATGG
>JAGLDB010000482.1 GCA_023145935.1 Candidatus Sabulitectum sp.
CTGCAGATGCAAGATCATGGCTGTGGGTTGCCAGAAGAAATGATCGGTTACCCTCTTCTGCCAGCTCCATTATCAACTTTTCCACTCCTGCACTTGTATCACTGTCAAGATTTCCAGTGGGTTCATCAGCAAGTACGATGTCAGGTTTCATCACAATTGCCCGGGCAATTGCAGCCCTCTGCTTTTCTCCGCCGGATACTCTTGAAGGAAAATGTGAAGAACGGTGGATAATACCTACCCTTTCCATAAGCCTTTCAGCCTTCTTACCAGCTTCCTCACTGCTCTCTCCAGCAATCAGACATGGCATCATTACATTCTCTTTCAGTGTGAATTCCTCCAGAAGATGATGAAACTGAAAAACAAAACCGATCTTCCGGTTCCTGAGTTCTGCTCTTTTTCTAGCGCTTAAAGCCCACCCATCCTTACCGCAAACAAGCACTCTGCCCTGATCAGGTCTTTCAAGAAGTCCGAGAGCGTGGAGCAAAGTACTTTTACCGGAACCGCTTGGTCCCATAACAGCCACAACTTCACCTGCTCTTATTTCTATGTCTACACCTTTTAGAACATGTACCGATGAATCCGCTCCGCCGTATGAACAGTAGATGCTTTCTGCAGAAAGAACAATGTTGTCATTCATATCTCAGAGCCTCCGATGGAGAACGGGAAAGAGCGGAAAATGCCGGAAAAAGAGAAACCACAAGACAAACCAGAACTGTGCTTAAAGTAACGATCAGTGCAGTTGCAACAGGAAACACCCCAGGCAGTACATCAATCCAATACACGGTTCCATCCAGTTTAATAGGGAAAAACCTGTTTACTGTAAAGATCGCAATCCATGAAAAAACAAGACCTGTAGCTCCTCCGGTTCCTCCCAGCAAAAAGCCTCTGAGAATAGATATACGAAATACACCCGATGGTGAAAGCCCCATTGCTCTCATTACTCCAATATCCCGCCTGTGTTCCATGGCTATCATGGTCAGGGCACTAGAGAGATTTAAAAGAGCTACCACTGTTATCAGAGCAAGCACAATTGTCATTGCAATTCTCTCAAGTCCCAGAGCCTTAAAAAGGTTCCCGTGAAAGGCAAGATAGGGAATACAGCTCATGTACACAGGCCATCCCCCACCGGTGTACTCCCTGTAAAGAGCAGAGTCCAGCACCTCGGAAACGGCTACAGGGTCAGTAC
>JAGLDB010000483.1 GCA_023145935.1 Candidatus Sabulitectum sp.
TGTTGAGAAAGAAAGCGGCTCCCCTGAGTTGTCGTAGGCAGTCATGGGAACTGCAGGGGAAGATGTCACCTCGATCACTGCGTAATCACTTTCAAGAATACGAATCCACTGATAACCGTTGGCTTCTGCGCTAATCACTGTCTCACCGGCATCAACACCGGGGACTCTCACAGCATCAGGAAGCGTTACTGCAAGTGCAGCAATAATGAGAAAAATAGAGCCAGCCAAAGCGACCACCTTTCATTTCAGCAAAAAAAATTTGTTTCAGAAGGCGTAAGATAACAGAAAACGAATAAATCCGTTTAAGATTAAAACAACTCTGAAAACAGGGAGAATGACGGGGAAGTCAGTTCGATACGCTTATCGCTGCTTGCAATACCTGTTGCAAGGTCCCAGAGGCACAGAAGACCGTAACCGAGAAGCCTTCTGCTGAATGATACCACCATAGGTACAGAAGCCTCCTGAACCGAAAGGTGCAGAGAAACCGTTTCTTCTCCCGGACGCCAGGCATCAGGCAGCCTTCCGCCGGTGGGCCACACGGAAAATACAAGTTTGAGTTCCGGAGAAGAGGGCTCCGGTCTGCCAAGCATATCTATAAATCTGGTCATATCACCTCCGATATGATGAATAGCCGCTCTGATCTGAGAAGCTGTTCGAACCGGATTATCAGCTGGGTCAGGAAGAGCTGTTATAAAGTCAATGCCATCTTCCCTTCTGTAACCCAGCTCCAGAAGTGAAGATGCTTCACCTGCACAGGCTGCAAGAAGTGCCGACGCACCTGCGGGGGGCAAGATAGTACTGGATACTGATTCATCAGTCCAGAGATTAACCTGTCTGAAAATACCCTTGACTCTGGCTCCGGAAGGAGTTCTTGAAATGTCTTTAATGGTCTGATGGAGCCTGGGCAGCTGTGGAACCCGAATACCGGATCTGCCCAGAGAAGAACGGCTTGCAGCTCGCAAGAACAGTGTTTCCAGTTCATCAAGTCTGTGAAGCTCTGCGGGAAATTTTACCAAGTTCCTGTCCCCCTTGGATGATATTTAGTAATGGCATCAGAAAGCCGTTTTCTGCTCACTGAAGTATAAATCTCTGTTGTCCTGATGTCAGAGTGTCCAAGAAGCTCCTGCACGATCCTAAGATCAGCTCCTCCTTCAAGAAGATGGGTTGCAAACGAGTGCCGAAGAG
>JAGLDB010000484.1 GCA_023145935.1 Candidatus Sabulitectum sp.
ACTAATTATTCCTGCTCTTTTTCTGCTGATTTCAGCATGTATCGGTTGGAGCAGTGACCAGAAAGAGGTTGTTGAAAGCTACAACACCCTTATGTCAAATGCGTCTGACGAGAACTGGAGCAGCCTTTCCAGAGGTCTTTCAGATGAAACAATAGAGCTTCTTGATGAGATAGCAGTGCTTTACACCGCTGCAGGAGTTCCTTTTGACAATCAGGGTAAAGAGCTGCTTGCTTCACTTGTTTCTGACACAGATCTGCTGGCATTCTCAGAGACAGTGATTTCCATTGAATTCAGGAATGGCAAAGCTTATCTGCTTTCCGGTCAGGGAAATATGATCACATCATATCAGTTTGTCCGGGAAAACCAGCGCTGGAAATTGAATCTGGTTCCAAAACTCAATGAATTCCTCAGCGAGATCATGGAAGGCACACCAGAGGTAAACCCGAACTCTCAGTCAACAACATCACCTACATATATTTCTGCCGGTACAGGAACCTGTGAATTTTCACTTCGAAACAACCTTGAACACCTGTCCATACTGAATGTCTACTGCTCACCAAGCAACAGTGATTCCTGGGGAGAAGACTGGCTTGGATCAAGCATTCTCGGCACGAGTAAGGCAATGACGATCTGGCTGGAAGAAGGCGTTTACGACATTCAACTGATGGATTCCGACCAGAATACCTATACCCTGTGGCAAGTTGAACTGGATGACCAGGGAGTATTCTGGCAGGTAACAGAGCTGGATCGTGATGAGTCGAACTAAGTATCTGATTGTTATCGTGTTAGTTACCATCACAACCCTAGCGATAGTTTACAGAACAAAAGACACAACCTCACGGGAAACACAACTCACAGTAAAAAACATCATTCAAGACATTACATTGGCAGAGATCTACCTGGCAAATGACACTGCCAACTGCCTGGAGCAGCTTCTGGAACCTGGTGAAATTGTCCTTCTCGCCGTTCCACGAAGCAATTCGGCAATCAGAGCAGTAGACACTGAAGGCGGTGTATACAATACAGCTGTAGCAATTACCGATTCAACAGAAGCCCTGCAGATAGACATATCAATAACAGATCGCACTGTTTTTGAAGAAACCATTGAATCCGGCGGCGAGTACTGGTCAGGATCCGGATCCTGTACAATAAGAATTACGAATGCGCTGGAAGAAAAAGAT
>JAGLDB010000485.1 GCA_023145935.1 Candidatus Sabulitectum sp.
CGCACCGCGCAGCAGGTGCATGCCCCACCGGAAAGTCGGGAAACAGCCGGATTATTAGGTAAGTGTCGAGAAAAAATTGTATCTGTACGGAGCGTGGTTTGATTATTGGAAGTAACACTATTTGAGTATTTGATTGTAAATGACATGCATGGACGAGTGATGCATGGCTCTCCAATAGGTTTGTCGCAGTTAGCCGTGAATTTGTAGAACAGGAGATTGAATGAATTTCTTATTAATACTGACGATTTTCCTTGCCCCGGCATCACTTTACACCGGCAAGCAATTGATACCAAGTGATATGTATGATGATCCCCCTCCTGCACCTTCTCGTCCTTATACACCTCCAGCGCCAGTTCGTACAGAGTCCAGTGCTGGTAGTGTTTCCTCAGGTCCGCTTTCAGGTATGGAATTTGTAACGATTCCTTCCGGTTCCTTCAGAATGGGTTCTATGCCAACAGAGGAAGGTCGTGGTAGTGATGAAAGCCCTCGTCATACCGTAGATATTTCTTCTTTCCAGTTAATGACCACAGAGGTAACCCAGCAGATGTGGGGTGAGGTAATGGGAAATAATCCTTCATATTTTGTAAGCCCCAACCGCCCAGTTGAGAAGGTGTCTTGGGACGATGTACAGTTGTTCATAGAAGAGTTGAATTCTATTGATACAGAGTATGTTTACCGTTTGCCCAGTGAATCAGAGTGGGAGTATGCCTGCAGGGCAGGCACAACCACTCCTATCTACTCCGGTACAATGAATATTCTTGGAGAGAGGAATTGCCCTGAACTTGATGATATAGCGTGGTATGGAGGTAACAGTGGAGTAACAGATATATCCAACGGATATGATTCATCCGACTGGTCCGAGAAGCAGTATTCGCACACCCGTGCAGGCACCCATCCGGTAGCAACAAAATTACCCAACGACTGGGGGCTTTACGATATGCTTGGTAATGTATGGGAGTGGTGTGAAGACAGATGGCACAGTGATTATTCAGGAGCCCCCACAGATGGCAGTGCGTGGGTATCTTCAGGGGCTTCTTCGCGCGTGGCTCGTGGCGGCAGCTGGTACTACTACGCCAGGAACTGTCGCTCTGCGAATCGCATCAGCTTCAGCGCAGGCGACAGGATCTTCGGTCTGGGCTTCCGCCTTGCCAGGTCAGTTCGTTGATTT
>JAGLDB010000486.1 GCA_023145935.1 Candidatus Sabulitectum sp.
CATTGCTCCGGCAAAGATCGCCTCCGGGCAGGGAATGCGGGAAGTAAAGAGTTACCGGTGGATCAAGGTGATCCGGAATCGCCGAAGACTCTGTAAGTTGAGATATCAGATCGATCATGTCGTCAGCACCGTTGCCTGCAGGATTATTGGAACCAATCAATAGAATTTTTCTTGCAAAATTCTCAGGAAAGATATCCGGTTGCTCGTAACACCTGATCTTGTTGAAAAAGAGATCAACATCATCTGCCGTGTTAACCGGCCATCTTCCAAGGCAGAGATCAATGTACCCCACTGACGGGTCAACACGCCAATTGGTACCGTCATAGGTCCAGTTGCCATCTATATCTGAGTAATAATCATCTACAGGAAGCATGTAAGAGGGAAAGGGTCCCGGAGAGTATGCCCATCCATTACTCTCTCTTATGGGCACAACACAGTCATCTCCCCCCAGAAGAATTGCCTGTATTCCCCATTCGATGTGGGCATCTCTTATGAAATTACGCATTCTCTCAGGTGTATCACAACCACTGTAAAACTGATCAATCCATTCCACAGTTCGAACCACAGTAACGATTCCCTGCTGAGTTCTGTAATCAGCAAACTGCTGAAAGTTCTCTGCGAGCTCATTATTTGTGATAATGATCATGTCGACTCCATCACCTTCCGATGAGGGTGCCTGTGTAACGGTCAGGGCAGAAACCCTGTCTGCAAAGGAAATTCCAGGCGGTTGCTGGTAGAGATCCATGTTTCGGGGGTTGGAAACAAGGCCAAGAATTCCCCTGTTCCTTAGAGATGAACTCCACTGGGTTTCCCTGTTTGGAATTATCTGTTGAAATTCTGATGGGCCTGTAACAAAATCCAGGGTAATCGAAGTAAGGATGTAAACAGTGCTATCCGCCGGTATGTACTTTATCGGTGAGCCTGTAATAGAAACCACTGAATATCCCATGGAGGAACCCTGTCTTGCTATTTCAACAGGCCGCCTTGGGAACGGCAGAGTAGAGTTGTAAATGTTTGAATCCGGGAAAGTGAATGATGTATCAGACATAAGACCGGATTGAGAAGGGTACAGATAGAATTTTCCAGGGAGCAAAACCCATTGGGTCTCAATTATCAGTATTGAGTCTATCTGGGTATCCGGTGGGAGCAGAAAGGTGGAAGACACAG
>JAGLDB010000487.1 GCA_023145935.1 Candidatus Sabulitectum sp.
GACACAAGATTGTAAGATGAAAGCCCCGCAAAACCCCATGACAGCCCCTGATCAATGCTCATATACAACCCCTGGCCAGTGGCAGCAAAAAAGACATCCGATTGGGTTACTTGAAACAGGCGGGAACACAACAGCGGCAGCACCAGCTCAAAACTAACTCCGCCATCAGCACTTCGATAAACACCAACTGTAGAATGTTCTATATCCCATTCTGAAAGCAGAAGAACCGATGTGTCATCATCATCCACAACAAGGTCGAAGACTATCTTGTCTCCCCCTCTGATGGAATGGTATGTGAAAAATCCATCATCTGACATGTATGCACCATTGCGGAAAGTTCCACAGTACATGGTATCTGAACTGCCCGGGCTGAAATGCACAAAAAGACAGTGAGCATCAGGACCTGTTCTTGACCATGTCTGACCTGCATCATCGCTTACCGAAAGTGCCTGCATGTTCAGGAAAGGATGGTAGCTTCCAAGATTTGCAGCAAAAATACGGTCAGAATTATCGGGGTCAACAGCAAGACCGCTAAGAAAACTCGCCTGTGGGGATGATAACAATTCAGACCATGTCTCTGCACCATCATCCGATACAAAGATCGGACTGTTTGCAAAAGCTCCGCAGTACAATAAATCATCCTCAGCAGTGATCCCCATTATCATCAGGTTATCAGGAAGTGGAGGGGATGTTACATCAATCCACTCTCCTGTTGAAGATGTGTACTTGATAAATCCTGGAAAAATACATGCGTAGATCTCTATCTCCGGAGAGACACGGGCTATGGACAGGTCTGCTGTGTAAAAAGACGAATAGCTCAGTTCAAAACTTTCTCCATGATCAAGGCTCAGATAGGTGCCATAGGGGTTCACAGCCGCAACCACCACATTCTCCATGCAGTCCACCTGCCACACATTTCCGTCTGCGGGTATGGTTGATATCTGCGTCCAGGTCACACCATCCGATGACCGGTACAACCCCTGCCCCTCTGCTCCTGCCAGAAGTGTTCCATCACCGGTCCGGGAAAGACAAGGTGTTGTGGTGCCCTGCAAACCGCTTGGAAGCCATGTTTGACCTCCATCAACCGAACTGTAGATACCGTCACCGGACTTAGGTGGATCACCAAAAGTGTCCAATCCGGTACTTATGTAAAGGGAATCA
>JAGLDB010000488.1 GCA_023145935.1 Candidatus Sabulitectum sp.
AAACACTATCCGCAAGACCACCCACCGATCTCACGAATGGCACGGTGCCATACCGCATGGCCATGATCTGGCCAAGGCCGCAGGGCTCAAATACAGACGGCATCAGAAACACATCAGCACCGGCGAATATTCTTCTTGCCTGACGGTCATCATAAGCTATGGTTACTGAAATTCTACCAGGGTACTCCTCGGCAGCCTGGAGAAGAGCCTGCTCAGCCCACAAGTCACCTGTGCCTAGAATTGCAAGGCTGAAATTTCTCTGCATGAGCCAGGCTATCCCGGATATGACCAGATCAATTCCCTTTTGAGAAGTAAGCCTGGTGACCATTCCCAGCAAAGGAGCATCAACAGACGGTTCGATACCCAGCTCAGTACAGAGAGCTTTTTTGCAGAAGTCTTTCCCTCTCATGTTCCCGGGTGAGTAATTGCTGACAATCTTGTTATCCGTTGCTGGATCCCACAATGCGGGGTCAATACCGTTAAGGATCCCTGTAAGTTTTTGCGAGTGTTCTCTTAGAACACCATCAAGGTCGCAACCGAATTCCGGAGTTGTTATCTCTTCTGCATAAGTGGGGCTTACTGTTGTTACCTCATCCGCAAAAATAATTCCCCCCTTCAATGAATTCCAGTCTCCCCAGAACTCAAGTCCATGAATTGTATACAACGTCTCAGGCAGAAATGTTGTCTGGTAGTCTGAATGCGAATACCGACCCTGAAACTGGAGATTATGAATAGTAAGAACTGTTGCAATATCCACTTCCCTCAGATATACCGGTATCAGTGATGTCTGCCAGTCATGACAGTGAATAATATCGGGGACAAAGCCGTCAACACTGGAAAGTGAGGCTACTGCTCTGCTGAAAAAAGAAAATCTTGCGGCATTGTCTTCCCAGTCTGAGCAGGAATCAGGTCCGTAGATTCCCTTTCTTTGAAAATACTCATCCTTGGCAACAAGATAAACGGTAACGCCTGCTATTTCTGTACGAGCAAGACCAAACGGCTCCCCCAGAAATGTTTTCTCCCTGGATATCCATTCAATCTCGAATTCACCGGGGTCTATGTCTCCGTAGTACGGAATGATAACCGGGGCCTGCACTCCGGGAATTCTGTTTAATGCCCCTGGCAGAGCGCCAACCACAGAACTCAATCCCCCGG
>JAGLDB010000489.1 GCA_023145935.1 Candidatus Sabulitectum sp.
TGCAGTTATATTCCTATGAAGAGGCCAACTCAGAGGAGGCAACGACAACTATCGCTCGGTAACATTTTCCCGTGAGGCAATACGAAAGACAATCTACTCAGACGCTGGTCACAGGTCTTAATGGTACAGTTAAATCCCTATTCCTAGACCTTGTGCTGCCTATCATTACACAGATTTGAATTAACAGACGTATGGTAAATTAATCATTAAAGGTAATGTTATCCAGTACGACTATGTGAATCAGTTGCAAAGCAGGCAGTGAGGAATCTGCTGTGCTGGTTGCAAAAAGCATTTTCTTCTACGCTCTGCTTTAAGCTGGCAGAATAATTCATTGTCATAGACCCAACTTCAATACATTCCTGACCCCTTGACAAGAGGGAGTGTATGCTTAGAATAGAGTAGCTGTGAAATATGTAACAGCAAATATTGTTAGATAACTGGTCACGTAACAGATGGAGCAAGCATGATTTCTGACAGAACAGTTGAGCGGCTCAGCCTTTACCGATGGTTGCTGGAAATGCGTCTGGAGCCCGGTACTATCAATATGTACTCTCACCAGCTTGCTGCTATGGCCTGTGTGAGCCCTGCTCAGCTGCGTCGGGATCTGATGGCTATCGGATACTCCGGCAGTTCAACCAGCGGTTATCTGGTGAAGGATCTTGCAAAAAGCATAGGAGCTGTGCTTGACGGTGATGAGCCTTCCCGTGTGGCTCTTGTGGGAATGGGTAACCTTGGCCGGGCCATTGTTTCGTTTGTTCGCGGCCGAAAATCTCACCTGCATGTTGTAGCAACATTTGATACCGACAGCTACAAAACTGGAAGAGTAATCAGCGGTTGCAGATGCTACAGCCAGGATCTGATGGAAGAGATCATAAAGAAAGAAAAAATTACAGTTGCTGTTATTACCGTTCCCTGTGCTGTGGCGCAGAAGGTTGCAGATCGCCTTGTTGCTGCCGGGGTAACTGGCATTTTGAATTACGCCCCGGTGCCTTTGAAACTGCCGGATCATGTGTACCTTGAAAACAGAGATGTGACAGCGGCTCTTGAAAAAGTAGCCTACTTCGCAAGATCAGATAAAGAGAGGAAATAGATTGATGAGTGTTGAGGTAACTGAAAAAATATTAAGTCGGCATGTTGATGCCGGGCGTGATAA
>JAGLDB010000049.1 GCA_023145935.1 Candidatus Sabulitectum sp.
GGAAGAGGGCAGGGTCCTCCGGAGCAATAATGTAGACCCTGGGCCAGTCTTCACTGTTTGCCTCAAAACCGGTAATTCCGTATCTGTTAACAGTAACGGAGATGTTTTCATGAGTTTCATCTGTGCGCAGGGCGGCAGTGAACAGGTAGTCACCGGTTGCACAGTCATAAACTCTGAAAACTGGAGAGTCGTGGATACTGCTGAGGGCCCACAGTCTGTTGTTGTTGTCCACAGCAAGACCGCCAATAAAAACCTTGTATTCCTCTATCTGAAAGTGATCTGCCATTTCTGGCGGAGTGCCGGTGGCTGCCATGCTGGATCTCAGCAGATCCCGTTCTTCTTCGATCTCCGCATCGGATTTTTTTGCCCTGGGATGATCTTCAATTATCTGCCAGACTTCTTCACCGTCCATGGAGAGCGCAGTTATCACATAATCTTCAGTGGAGTAAGGGGCTGTGAAAATGTGACCGTTCTGGTCTGTGTCGAAGAAGACCATGGTTTTTACTGAAGAGGTAAGGTCATTCATGTCGAAGAGAACCATGTTTCTGGTATACTCAATATCGTATGCGGAAGAGTCTGTCCAGAGATAGAGTCCCATCCCTATGAGCATTTCTTCTTCAGTCTGTTCAAACTCAGGTTTGAGCCCCACAAACCCATTGTGGACCGGCGATATCATTATGGGGGGAGTGGGGAAGAAGCCGGTCATTGCTTCTGTGAAATTGTACTCAGGACCGTAGAAGTTGAGCTTTCCTCCCATTGCATCAGGAACGATGAAGCTGCCATCTTCTGTTACCGCGAAGGTGGAGAGCATAAGGTATTCTCCAGGCCCGCTTCCCTTGCGGCCCACGGAAGAAATGAATTCTCCCTCTGGAGAGAATACACCGATAACACTCTTCATCATGTCAGCAATGGCGATGTTGCCGTCAGGAAGAAATTGTGCTCCAACGATCTGGCCGAAAACCAGATTTGAGTCTCCCAGTTCAACGCCTATCGAGTCGGTGATCTCCAGCCAGTAGTCGATCTCCGGCATTGGGACACCAGTTGCTCCGGCATCATCTGCCTGCTGTGCATTTCCGGATGTATCAGCCGGGTCGGAACCTGAGCCGCAGGCCGCCAGTACAAGTAGTGTAACAATACTTAGAATTGAAAGCAGTTTTGCCATTATATCTCCTTGCTGCCTAGTTCTGATTGCTGGCTGCTCTACAGAGAGAAGTACAGCTTGTGCTCAAGGGGATGGGGATTGCCCTTGAATAGATCTGCTTCTTTTCTCTTTATGCCTATGAATGCGTCTATAAGGTCAGGGGTGAACACATCATCGCTTTCCAGGAACTCTCTGTCTGCATCAAGGGAATCAAGAGCTTCATCAAGGCTGGTTGGAAGTTGTGAGAGAGCTGAAGTATCGTATCCCTGAGCAAAAACATTTTCATCAATGGGACCGAATCCCATATCCTCTGGAACCATTTCTTTGCGAATACCATCAATTGCAGCCATAAGCATGGCTCCCATTGCCAGATAGGGGTTACAGGTGCCGTCTGCTACCCTGTATTCGAACCTCATCTTTTTGGGACTTCGGGCATAAGCGGGAACTCTGATGGCAGCGGACCGGTTGGGGCCACTGAAGAATCTGTAGACAGGAGCCTCCTGATTTGGAACCAGCCTTCTGTAGCTGTTCACGCTTGGGTTGGTAAAGGCACAGAGGGCTCTTGCATGGTGAAGAATGCCTGCAATAGCACTTCTTGCAGTTGAGCTGAGGCTGCAGTATCCATCTTTGTCAAAGAATATTCGTTCACCGGATTTCTCAAAGTAAAGGTGAAAGTGCATACCGTTGCCCGGCTCGCCGGGAATGGGCTTTGGCATAAAGGTGGATGCAAGGTTGTTCTCAAGGGCTACATTTCGAATGATGTGTTTGGTGATCATCACATTGTCGGCACTCATGAGCATGGGCGAGAAATTCACCTCGATCTCGGACTGTCCCCATCGGCCAACCTCATGATGGTGGTACTTTACCTGAATCCCCGCATCGTTCATTCTAGAAACCATATCTCCTCTGACATCGTGCAGACTGTCCACAGGGAACATCGCATGGTATCCACTTTGAGTGGGATGAACAAGACCGTGCGACTCGACATTTTCTGATGATCCGGGATTCTCAATGCTGGTGAATTCGTATCCTGCGTTACCTGATCCATCCCAGAATTTTGCGCTGTCGAACAGATTGAACTCGAATTCCGGAGCCCAGTAACTGTCTGAGGCTATGCCTGAAAACTTAAGAAGGCTGTCTGCCTTTTTCATTATTCCTCTGGGGTCTCTGGAATACGGATGACCGGTGACGCAATCCACTATGTCTCCGAAGAGAGCTACTGTTTTTTTCTTGGCAAACGGGTCGAAATAGAGTCGTCTGGGATCAGGTACAAGGGCCATATCGCCCGATTCCACTTTGCTCATACCGTCAAGGGTGGAACCGTCAAAACCCACACCTCTCAGGAAAAGGTCACTTGGTGCGGAAACAACAGGGATAGTAACATGTCTCCAGTATCCCAGGAGATCAGTAAATCTGATATCTATCTCTTCAATACCTTTTTCTTTCAGTTTGCTCTGAACTGCCTCTATTATTCCGCTGCTCAATTCTGTGACCGCCTTTCAAGATTGTTAAGCTCAATTATGAGTCGTTCTTCAAGTTTATCTTCTGGAACTGTGCCGATGGATCTGCCGTTTCGCCACAGCTGAAATCCGTGAGGTGTTCCGATTATTGCCATATCCGCATCTCTTGCCTCTCCAGGGCCGTTGACTTCACATCCCATGACTGCCACCGTAATCGGCAACTGCAGACCCTGTACCATTCTTTGAACTTTGAGAGCAAGAACCTCTACATCAAGTCTGGCTCTGGCACAAGTGGGACAGCTTACAATTCTAACGAATCTATGCCTTAAATCAAGGGAGGAGAGTATTTCCCATCCTGCTGCGGGTTCCGGTTCTGGAGAGCCGGAAATGGATACCCTTATGGTGTCTCCGATGTTTTCGTTGAGCAGAATACCCATGGCTACAGCGCTTCGTATACCGGCGGTTCCCCTGGGTCCTGCCTCGGTGACGCCCAGATGAAGGGGATAAGGGCATTCAGCAGCAGCCCTTCTGTTGGCTCTTACTGTGAGCATTGGATCAGATGCTTTCAAAGAAAGCACTATGTCCTTGAAACCGGTCTCAGCGAGAAGCGCAACATGTCTTTCAGCGGCAGCCCACATGGAGTCTTCGTTCACCCCCTGATATTTCTCACGGAGGTCAGCCGGCACGCTGCCGGAATTGACTCCTATTCTGATGGGTATACCGTGTTCTCCTGCAAGCTCAGCAATTTTATGGACATCATCCGCTCGGGGGATGTTGCCGGGATTCAGTCTGAGTTTGTGTACCCCTGCCTGAATTGAGCTGATTGCGAGATCAGCCCTGAAGTGAATGTCGGCTACGATCGGGACTGGAGATTTCTCAATGATCTTGTGAAGAGCCCCGGCAGCTTCCTGATCCGGAACAGAAACCCTGACTATCTCTGCGCCGAGAAAGGCAAGCTTGCTGATCTGCTCCAGAGTTGCAGCGTGGTCAGAGGTTGGTGTATTGGTCATGGATTGAACTGCAACAGGCGCTCCTGCTCCAATTGCTACCTTACCAATTTGTACTCCTACCCTGGAAGCCATTGTTATCTCCTTATGGCTGTGACCATTCTGTGATTTTCCCAGAGGTCTTTACCTGTTCGGATATCTGACCAGAGTTCCCTGTCGAATAATGATGGTACTGAGATCTCCTGGTCAAAACCAGTCTCCAGGACCACCAGACCTCCTGATCTTATTTTCTCCGGAATTGTCTCTATGAGTTCCAATATAAGCAAAGTTCCTCCGCTGCCCCCATCAAGAGCCAGAAGAGGATCGTGGTTTCTGACCTCTGATTGAAGAGATGATATATTCTCAGAGGGAATGTACGGGAGATTGGCGACGATCACATCAAATTTTCCATCCTTTGATATCGAATGAACAGCTGGAGGGATGTGAGCCAGGTGGCAGTTTACAGCGGAGTAATTCCCGGCGTTCAAGAGCTGCCTGTTCTCATTGGCCAGTTCTATTGCTGATGTTGAGATGTCAGTGCCTATTACTTTTGATTGGGGAATTTCCAGAGCCAGAGTAATACCAATGATCCCGGAACCGGTACCCACGTCCAGAATAAGAGGTCTGGAAGGCAATTCTGTTTTTGTTATGAATTCAACAAGAAGTTCGGTTTCCGGCCTTGGTATAAGAGCTCTTCTATCTACAGTGAATGTTCTGCCGTAGAAATCCCATTCCCCGATCACATGCTGAAGGGGAATACCGGATATGCGCTTCTTTACCATGAGAAACAGTTTTTCCTTCTGCTTGGTATCCAGCAGGAAGTCATGCTTCAGGTACAGCTGTGATGGTTTTATGGAAATCGTATGAGCTACAAGTATTTTCGCCTGCCAGAGACTATCTTCGCCATTCAATCCAGCGGTTTCAAGCAAGCTGGAAGCTTCATGAATGGCTTCAGGTATGGTCATTGTCTGGCTGTGGAAGGCATTACCTGGCTGATCTTGCTGCGAGGATCTTCTCCTGGTCAGCTTTTATCAGTGCTTCAATGATCTGATCCAGATTGCCACTGAGGATATCGCTGAGGTTGTGAAGGGTCAGGTGAATTCTGTGATCGGTGAATCTGCCCTGAGGAAAGTTGTATGTGCGGATCTTTGCTGATCTGTCTCCTGAACCTACCATGCTCTTGCGACTTTCAGATCGCTTGGCATTCTCTTCATCCTGCTTCATGATCAGCAGTCTTGATCTGAGAACCTTCATTGCTTTTGCCTTGTTCTTGATCTGGCTTTTTTCATCCTGACACGAGACAACGGTTCCCGTTGGAAGGTGTGTGATCCGCACTGCCGAGTCGGTAGTATTAACGCTCTGTCCGCCGGGGCCGCTGGACCGGTAAACATCAACGCGAAGTTCGTCACCCCTGATCTCTACATCGATTTCTTCGGCTTCTGGAAGAACAGCTACCGTACAGGCTGATGTGTGAATTCTTCCACTTGTTTCCGTTTCCGGGACTCTCTGTACTCTGTGTACCCCTGATTCATACTTAAGCCTGCTGTAGACCTGATTGCCGGAGAGATTAAGAATGATTTCCTTGTAGCCTCCGCGATCGCTTTCTCTTGCGTTGATAACTTCAGCTTTCCAACCCATCTTCTGGGCATAGTAGCTGTACATCTTAAAGATACTGCCTGCGAAAAGAGCCGCCTCATCACCACCGGTTCCAGCACGTATTTCCATTACAACACCACGCTGGTCATTGGGGTCCGGAGGAATAAGAAGGATATTGAGCTTGTGATTAAGCTTTTCCATCCGTTTCTTCAATTCCGGGATTTCTTCCGCAGCCATTTCACCCAGTTCCGGGTCATTTCCAGCAGCGGCAGCAGTCATCTCCACCAGAAGAGATTCGGTGTCAAGTATGTCAACAAGAGTTTCATTGATTTTAACAAGACCGTATCGTTCAGTGTTGAGAGACTTCATCAGGGTGCGACTTCGAAGTACTTCAGGCTTGCAGAGTTCGCCGTCTATCTCTTTCAGCCGGGCTTCTATTTTTTTCTGCTCGGCGAGTGCTGTGTTTTGGACTTTCTTGTTGTCTGCACTGCTGCCGGACTGTGCATTCTTTGTCATTGGGCTTTTTCCTCTGCAATTTCAATCTCAGGCGGAAGGTCGTATCCCAATGCCATTTTTGCAGCAGTTTCAGCAACCTCGAGCATTTCAGCTGTGGCGGGTTTTGTGGTGAGATGCTGGAGCCACAGGCCTGGTTTGGAAAGAGCACGGGCGAAGGCTGATGTATCCAGGTGTTTGTCTGCCATTTTAAGAACCTCGTAGGAAACGCCCATCACCAGCGGTATCAGCGGAAGGTGATAGAGAACTCTCCAGTGGGCAGCAGGTGAAACACCGGTTGCCAGGTAAACCAAAGAGTCGATAATGCCGTAGCAGAGAATGGTAACTATCATTACATACATCAGAAAACTGGTACCGCATCTTGCATGGAGAGTAGTCTGCTTTGCCCCATCCAGGGCAAGACTGTCAGATCCGTCTTCCCAGGCATGTATGACCTGGTGTTCTGCGCCGTGATACATGAAGACACGGCGAATGTCAGGCATGAGCGATATGACCATTATATAAAGAACAAAGGCGAAGATCCTAAAAGTACCGGCAATAATATGAATATAGAACTGCTCTACTCCTCCGGCGGAAGGTCCGATCATGGAAACGATCCATGTTGCCAGACGAAGAGGAAGCCACGCAAAAAGAACTATCGCAAGGGCGACGGCGCCGATGTTTGCAAGCCACATACCGATTTTGGATGATTTCTTTTTTGCATCTTTGTCTTTACTGTCTTCTTCAACAGTTTCGGCAGACCAGTTCAGGGCTGTGAATCCCAATTTCATGGTCTCTATAAGATTTACCGCGCCTCTGAATATCGGTTTGCTGAGAATCCCGGTTCTTTCAGGGGGAACCAGGTAGTTCATGTTCTTCGCAACAATGGTTCCATCCGGTTTTCTCACCGCTGCTGCTGCACCACCGGGTGCCCGCATGAAAACACCTTCTATAAGAGCTTGTCCACCTATGTTGGGTCTTTTGTTTGTCATGATTCTCCATATGTGCAAAGCGGGAGGCACATTGCCTCCCGCTGAATTATCGGATAGGGGTTGTTATTCCTCCTGCGTGTCCTTCTGAAGACCGTACTTTCTAAGGTACTTGTCTACCCTGCCCGCAGAATCAATAAGTTTCTGCTTTCCAGTGTAAAATGGATGGCATGCCGAGCAGATATCAAATCTGTGATCGCCTTTTGTAGACTTTGTATGAACTTCATTACCGCACGCACAGGAGAAAACAGCTTCCCCGTACTTTGGATGTATACCTTTTTTCATTGTTTTCCTCCACGCTGAAAATCGCCCTAATTCTACTCGTAGTTCTGCATATTGTCAAGGAACCTGCGATTGGATTTGTGCTTTGACAACTGTTTCTTAAGAGTTTCCATTGCCTCAACAGGACTCATCTCCACAAGAATCTTTCTCATTACCCATACTCTGCTGATAGTTTCTTCGTCCATGAGAAGATCTTCGCGTCTGGTACCGGACTTGGTTATATCGATTGCAGGATAAATTCGTCTGTCTGCCAGCCTTCTGTCCAGAACGATCTCACAGTTGCCCGTGCCCTTGAACTCTTCAAAAATGACTTCGTCCATTCTGCTGCCGGTGTCCACCAGCGCTGTGCCGACAATGGTCAGGCTACCGCCTTCCACGATGTTTCTTGCAGCGCCGAAGAACCGTTTAGGTCTCTGGAGAGCGTTTGAATCAACTCCGCCGGAGAGAATCTTTCCAGAGTGAGGAATCACCTGGTTGTTTGCTCTGGCAAGACGGGTGATGCTGTCCAGAAGGATAACAACATCTTTACCGGATTCAGCAAGTCTTTTTGCTTTCTCCAAAACAAGATCCGCAATGTGGACATGTCTCTTCGGGGGTTCGTCAAAGGTGGAGCTTATAACCTCGCCCTGAACCTGCCGTTTCATGTCTGTTACTTCTTCCGGTCTTTCATCAATAAGAAGAAGAATTAGTACTACATCCGGATGATTCTGAGTTATGGCGTTGGCAATGTGCTGCAGAAGGATCGTTTTTCCGGCTCTGGGGGGAGAAACAATAAGCGCTCTCTGGCCAAATCCGATGGGAACAAGAAGATCCATTACCCTTCCAGAGAACTCGTCTGCAGAGGTTTCAAGGGTGAAGCGTCTCTCCGGGTAATATGGGGTAAGAGTTTCAAATCTTCTTCTGGAAGAGATGTCTTCCGGGCTGAGCCCGTTGATTTTCTCCAGCCGTATGAGGGCTGCATATTTTTCCCCGTCCCGCGGCTTTCTTGCATGGCCGGAAATAGAGTCTCCGGTTTTTAGATGAAACCTTTTGATCTGGCTTGGCGAAATGTAAACATCATCCGGTCCAGGCAGGTAATTGCATGAAGAATTTCTGAGGAACCCGTATCCCTCATTGAGAGTTTCCAGAATCCCCTGTGCAAATCCCAAGCCGTTCTGTTTTGCTTTCAGCTCAAGAATTGTGGTGATCAGATTGGCCTTTCGAATATTGGTTACTTTGGCAATCCCCGCTTCTTTTGCCATCTCCTGCAGCTCGACAAGTGTTTTTGCCTCGAGATCCGACGCGGTAGGTCCGGATATAATTCTTCTGTGCTTGTTGTAAGGGGTCCTTTTCTGTCTATTGGATTTTTGCAATGAATATCTCTCCATGATGCTCCACCGACTTGGTGGAATTAATAATATTTAGCTGTTTGCTTGTTGTTCGTCTATATGCAAATCTCGAAAAAGGATTTTTTCTGCCGGTGTGAATTAAACAAAATCTTTCTTTTTGGGATAACCGAAAATCATCAAGGACGCAGCCGTCGTCAAGTGCCGGCTTTTTTGCTTAGTGAAAGTTTTCGCAACGAAGCAGCAGTTTCATGTATTCTCAATGTGTCAGTGAAGTATATTCGGTGCATTCGAAGATAGCTCACGAAAGGAATATTGTTGGTTAAAGACAGAATTCTTGGTAACATATTGCTTGTAATCTCTGCGCTTATTGTATTGTTCAATGCGACTATTATTACAGACAGACTGACAGATCCGTTCTTGTACGGTTCTCTGTTCCTGCTTGCTGCAGTTGTTATTGCTGTTATTCTTTTGAAGAGAGACAGCACCCCTCAGACTGGCGTGATATTCATCACTGCAGCATTAGTGAATTCTGCAGTGCAGATATGGGGAGGGGCACTTGGACCGGCTGCTTTCCTCTATCCTCTTCTTTTTCTGTGGATGAAGCGAGATTCCATAGGTGGGCCGGTTCTTACAATTGCCGGTGTGTTAGGAGCAATAGAATTCGCAGCCCCTGTTATCTCTTCAACCGGACTCAAATGCGGAAGTTTTGATCTGAGCTCTTTTCTTGATGTTCTGGTGGGAGCACTTGTAGCAGGAACTATTCCCCTGGTTTCCATGTCTGCGGTGGAATACCTCACAGGAGAAAGATCTTCCGGGGTTCACGGTTCAAAAACAATCGGCGAAGAGACCACCGAACGAACTCCTCAGTTTCCAGATGATGTGGCAAGAAGCCTTATCCCTATCATAAAAACCAGCACTGGAGCTCACGGTATCTTTCTTTTTGTTCGCGATCGGCGGGATGTATGGACCCTCAATGAGTTTGCAGCAGATTCCGGAGGTGTCTCCCTAAGGTACATGGCAGGCCCGGATGATCCGGTTATTCAGCTGTTGAATGACAGTTCCGGAGATCTTGTGCATGTAGGGGTGGAAAGACTGTCCATCGGCGGAAGCAACAGCCTTCCCTGGTACATTCAGGAAGGAGGCTGTCCCTGGGTTACAGTGGTTCAATTCCGGAGAAGTGGCGTTTTAAGTGGCTTTATGGTTCTTGATTTCGAAACAGAAGAAAAAAGAAAAAATAGCGCTTCCATCCTTGTAGACTCCGTCTTTCTGCTGTCAATTTCCTGGGAACTCAGCAAAGATCACAGCGATAACGGTTTTCTTGCTCTCTGCGAGGAAATGGATTTATCAAAGGATATCAGAGGAGCAGTTCACAAATTGATCGGGGCGATCGTATCCTCTTATTCAAATACTACTGCTACCATTGCAATTGTTAACAAAGAAAACACTCTTGCGATCTTTGAATCGAGAGGCTCTCTGGGAGAAAGAAGAGCCGGAAGAGAATTTCACGTAAATGACGGTGTGGCCGGGTTTGCTGTTTCGAGAAGACAACCGGTAAGACGATTGAGAATGGGAGAGATCAGAACATTCGGAGAAAACGATGATCCTTACAGACTTGTGGGGTCATGTTGTGCTGTTCCACTGGAGAACAACGGAACTGTTTTCGGTGTGCTTACTGTGGAAAGCGCAAGCGAACAGCATTTTTCTTCCGAAGATCTTGCTGTATTCAAAGCCTATGCAACGGTGTTCAGTCTTGCTGTGAGCAGAAACCAGTTGCAGAGTTCAATTCAAAAACTTGTGGAGATAGACAGATTGACAGGCCTGCCTCTTCTGTCAACTTTTCACGAGCAGCTCACTGATCTTATAAGAGGGGTAAGAAGCAGGGCTCTTTCTGTGGCAGTTCTTGCTGTGGATATTTTTGGATTCAGAGACATCAACGAAAATTACGGTTACAAGGCAGGAGATCGGGTTCTTCGAAAAACGGCTGAACAAATGCACTTAGTACTGGGAGACAAGGCAATCCTTGCCAGGTATGGCCCGGACAGCTTTCTTGTTTGCCTTTCCGGTGTGGACAAAGTTTCCGCAGAAGCTTATGCCGCACGAATTCACGAGCAATTAGCAAACAAGCCATTGCGTATATCCGGAGGAAACATAACAGTCAGCGCGTGTATTGGCGGAGCAGTGTCCCATGTGGACAGTATGATACCGAAGCTTCCCGGCATCGCAATAAACACAGTGAATCGAATATCAGCCCAGTCCCGCCCAGGTTTTTCGGAAATTGCAGATGTGGGACAATTTTTTGGATCGAAATAGAATGTCGTCACGAGTCTCTGTTAAAAAGACAGATATTTTAAAAAGATTGTTCCTTATTTCAGTGGCTCTTCTTATTGTCTACCTAAGTCATCAACCGTCACTGAAACCACCCTTTGAATTGTTCCCCCACCAGGATAAGCTGTTTCATATGGTGGAATTCGGAGGGCTGGGTCTGGCTCTTGTTGTGAATGCCGATCTATTCGGGAAGAAACGCAGAAAATACCGTATGGCGTATGCCGGAATAAGCTGGGCAGTTCTGGATGAGATACATCAGTTCTTTGTACCGGGCAGATTCTGCTCTTTCCAGGATGTGCTGGCAGATACTGCGGGTCTGCTTCTTGCATTGTGGCTTTTCTCCCGCCTGTATTCAAAAAATGATGGTAATTAGCAGGTACACCAGCATGATAGTATATTGCTGGAGAAAGTACATGCCGCATCTTGACAGCAATGTGCGTTGTGGTTAGTAATACCGTTCAGGAATTTTAATTTGTGCCTCAAAAGGGGCGAGGGGTCATGAGACGCAATGTATTCACGATTCCATAGTTACGAGAATAGACAGACGGAGTAACCAAGAGGAGGTTTCGGAGATGCTCAGAACAAGAACATCGATGTTCTTTCTTGCACTCCTGGCCATGATTCTGCTTGTCGCAGCTTGCGGTCCCAGCGAAGAACAGCTTCGTGCAAGGGATACAGCAAGAGCAGCAGCACTGGCCGCGGAAGCAAGAGCTATCAGTTTAGAGAACGAATTTGGTAATCTCAATGAGGAAATTCCTCAGCT
>JAGLDB010000490.1 GCA_023145935.1 Candidatus Sabulitectum sp.
CCTCCAGGAAGAGAATGCGGGAAGTAAAGAGTTGCCGGCGGATCAAGGTGATCCGGGATCGCGGATGACTCTGTAAATTGAGATATCAGATCGATCATGTCATCAGCACCGTTGCCTGCAGGGTTGTTGGAGCCAAGCAGGAGAATTCTTCTTGCAAAATTCTCAGGAAAGATATCCGGTTGCTCGTAACACCTGATCTTGTTAAAAAAGAGATCAACATCATCTGCGGTATTCACCGGCCATCTTCCAAGGCAGAGGTCAATGTACCCAACTGACGGATCTACACGCCAATTGGTACCATCATAGGTCCAGTTGCCATCTACATCTGAGTAATAATCATCTACAGGAAGCATGTAAGAGGGAAAGGGTCCCGGAGAATATGCCCATCCATTACTCTCTCTTATGGGCACAACGCAGTCATCTCCTCCCAGAAGAACAGCCTGTATTCCCCATTCAATGTGGGCATCCCTTATGAAATTACGCATTCTCTCAGGTGTATCACAACCACTGTAAAACTGATCAATCCATTCCACAGTTCGAACCACAGTAACGATTCCCTGCTGAGTTCTGTAATCAGCAAACTGCTGAAAGTTCTCCGCGAGCTCATCATTTGTGATAATGATCATGTCGACTCCATCACCTTCCGATGAGGGGGCTTGTGTAACGGTCAGGGCAGAAACCCTGTCTGCGAAGGAGATTCTAAGTGGTTGCTGGTAGAGATCCATGTTTTCCGGGTTGGAAACAAGGCCAAGAATTCCTCTGTTCCTCAGAGAGGAACTGCACTGGGTTTCCCTGTTTGGAATGATCTGTATAAACTCTGATGGGCCTGTAATGAAATCCAGGGTAATCGAAGTAAGGATGTAAACAGTGCTATCCGCCGGTATGTACTTTATAGGAGAGCCGGTAACTGAAACTACTGAATATCCCATGGAAGAACCCTGTCTTGCTATTTCAACAGGTCGCAGAGGGAATGGCAGAGCAGAATTGTAAATGTTTGAATCCGGGTAAGTGAATGATGGATCAGACATAAGACCGGATTGAGAAGGGTACAGATAGAATTTTCCAGGTAGCAAAACCCATTCTGCATCTATTATCATTATTGAGTCTATCTGTGTATCCGGAGGGAGCAGAAAGGTGGAAGACACAG
>JAGLDB010000491.1 GCA_023145935.1 Candidatus Sabulitectum sp.
CGCTCACGCATGTCCGAAACAGTCATTGGAAGAGTTTTTCTCATGCTCCTAGTGTGCCTATTCAAAAGCATTTTGTCAAGCTTTCAGACCGGCACTTGAAAAACAGAGGTTGATGGAGGTTACTGTTATAGTAAACATATGTTTCCCTCGCAACAGTGAAAGGTTTGAAACACAGTGAAGAAAGTCCACAATTCCACTGGAAGCAGGTTCAAAAACAAAGGAGAGAAAATGTCTGAAGAAAGAACAACACTCTACACGGCAAGGGTCTCTGCAGGAAAGAGCACCTGCTTCATTGATGGAAAGCAGGCTAAGAACGATCACTACTACCTTTCCATCACCGATTCCCAGAGGCAGGAAGACGGCACATTCCAGCAGAAGAAAATTATCCTCTTCGAGGATTCCTTCAAAGGGTTCAGGGAAAAGATCACAGAGGCATGTGAAATGCTGGAAAAGCTTGCAGAAGCCAGAAGAGATGAAGAAATTACCGAAGCCAGAAAAACATTCCCAAGAGCATTTATGAAGTGGGAGACCAAAGAGGAAGAAAAACTCGAAAAACAGTTCAAAGAAGGCATCGACATGGAAACCATGGCAAAAGCTTTTGAAAGAAGTTCCGGCGCACTGCTGGCCAGGCTTGAACGGATGGGGCTTATACAGCCTGAAGCATCCGGAGAATAAAACTGTTTTTCAGCAATGAAACAGAACGGGGAAAGCCTCAAGCTCTCCCCGTTCTTATAAGAAGCTTACAGCCTCAAGATACAGAAACAAAAAACCTATGAACGAATCATGGAGCCTTGGCGTCTCGATCGTATTTCTCAGCAAACCATTTTCTGGTTCAATGCAACCATGGGAAACAAATTATGGAAGGTAACCGGAGAGAACTTCCTGTACAATGCTTATTCAATGGCTGCTGACCTTGATGCGGATGGCAATATGGAACTGCTTCTTAGTACCATTGACAGATCATCATTCCCCATGCCATATTCTTTGTTAAATGGTATGTTATACTCATACTGATAAGGAGGGATTACTATGAAATCATGTTATTCTCTTTTAATCTCTGCTCTTATTTTACTATCTGCTCCTGCAATTGCCGATACTCCACTGATCCGAACAACTGTATCTGACAGTTCCAGAG
>JAGLDB010000492.1 GCA_023145935.1 Candidatus Sabulitectum sp.
GAATTCTTGGAGATTTGAGGAGAAAACTCCATAACCAGTACCAGAGGGTGTCCCGGCGTATAGCCGGAATAGCATCGCTATTTGACAATAATCTACGAGGAAAGCAAAGAAGCCAATACCAGAACGCGTCCCGGCGACAGTACGGATTATAGCCGACTGTGTAGTTTTTATGCCTATGCTGCATTCTCGGCCACGCTCCTTATCAGAAGTTTATCACTGCTCTCACGCTTAAACCCGCATCTCTGTCAAATCCGGCATTCTCTGCTTCAAAGCTGAAAAGATAAGCATCCACATAAGCATCAAGCAATCCTACAACCCAGGCCCCTGCGGTGTACCATATAAAATCGCGTCGGAGATCACTGTGGAACTCATAGTTATTCCGCCAGGAGGCAAGCTCTGTATCCTGATACATCTCTCTTGCATGCTCAGCCTTGCTGTTCTCATAAAAAACAAGCCCCAGCAATCCAAGCTCCAGAGAACCGTAGATCAGTCCTTTTACCGGTTTATCGTTGTAGAATTGTCCCCATCCTGGAAGAACAAGGCTTCTTAGCAGTGCTCCCTGAGGATTCCTGTATTCGATCTCTGTGGAGTCCGGAACCTCGGGCTGCCCACAGAGTAAAAGCAGAAGAAGAGCAATTTGGCTCAGATGGTAACCCCTCTCGAGGAGGCTGATATGAATTCAGCCATTCTTCTTTTCAGCGTATTCTCAGATTCTTCTTCAAGAGCTGCTGCAACTTTACCTGCCATTGTCTCCGGGTTTTTAAAGAAGAAACGGAAAGCATCTGCGGCAAAAGAAATGTCCTGATTGGAAAAACCGTTTCTTCTGAGTCCCAGTTTATTCACACCTATCATTCGAAGAGGTTCTCCACCTGCAAGGGTGAAAGGAGCCACATCTCTGGAGACTCTGAACCCTCCACCGATCATTGAGTATTCACCGATCCTGGTAAACTGATGAACAGGAACAATACCACCAATAATTGCCTTTGTGCCTATCTCCACATGACCTGCGAGATTCACTGCGTTGGCCAGAATCACGCCGTCTCCTATAATGCAATCGTGAGCCACATGGCTGAAAGCCATCAGGAAGCAATCAGCGCCGATTACAGTTTTCCCGGTGGCGCTGGTACC
>JAGLDB010000493.1 GCA_023145935.1 Candidatus Sabulitectum sp.
CTGGTCAGATGCGGAAGAGTACCTTGAAACTGTTCCTGTTGCTCTGTCTGTAACCCATATGTATCTGCCGTCCAGTGCCACATCCCAGGGTTCGGAATAGCCTTCAATGACAGTATCCGGTGATATTCTCTGGCCGGATCGTTTCAAGACGGCAACCCGGTGATTCCCTGTATCAGCCACATAAATAACACCTGTGGTGGTTGCAGCGATCCCATGGGGTGAAGACAATTCATCCGGACCGTCTCCCTGTCCTCCGTAAAACCCCAGGGCATACATGGATGCATTGTAAATTACGTGCCCTGATCCACTGTTTACCCCGTAAACAGCGAGTTCATCATCATCACTCGGGTCAGATGTGTCCCAGTCATCAGGAAGCACAGCAGCAATGCCCTGTGGATCATCGAACTGGATCATACCGCCAAGCAACATGGTAAGTTGATCCTGGCCTGCCCTGTAGATCCCCATGCAGTGCCCGTATGGGGGAAAAACTATCGTTGTATTCTCGTCGTGGTCGGTGGTAAAACCGGAACCGATCATCATTGCGATCAGAAAGAAACTCATTATCTTATCCTTCCGTATATCCAAGCGGAACGCTGTACCTTCTTTGCATACATTCTTGTTTCTCTATAGGTAATCTGTTCAATGTAAAGTTCCTGATCACCACTGTCAAAACCGTGCATATTCACCCACCGGGTGGCATTACCCGGACCGGCATTATATGCAGCCAGGAAAAGAGCAGGGTGATCGTATCTTCTTGCCTGCGAATTAATGTAAAGACTGCCGTAAAGTACCGAATACTCCGGATGGAAGAACTCTTCAGAAGAGAGTCGTGGAAGACCGTTCCACCTTGCAACATCCCCTGCAGTGGCCGGCATGAGCTGTATAAGCCCTGCAGCCCCGGCACTGGAGATAACAAACCTGTTGAAATAGCTTTCTTCCCTCATGATCCCTTCAACATAAGAGTGATCAAGTGTCATGGTATCAGTGACTGCAGCAACCAGTTCTGTATAGGGTGCCGGGAAGTACCACCCCAGCAGACTGTCAGGTAAAATACCCTGGTGAGTGTCTCTGTATTCCGTATCCATTGATCTCATTGAGGCAATGGCCCGGCCGTGCTCTCCCAGTAT
>JAGLDB010000494.1 GCA_023145935.1 Candidatus Sabulitectum sp.
AACACTTTTGTTTGCAGACACCTTGCCCGACCACAGCTACTACGATCCATACATTCACATTGACGGTAACAGAGTGCATATCAAGTACGAATCAGACAATCCCTGGCGAACCATGTACATCCAGTATGATCTGGATGGCAATATTACTGTTGGTCCTGTATTTCTATTTGATGATGACAATCATACAGGTCATTTTGCGTCAATCCAGACAGATATCACTGGAGATCCATACATTCTTATTTGGAAACAACCTCTTTCGTCTTCAATGCTTGCTCTCTACAAACTTGATAAAGAGACAGGTGATGTTCTTATTAATGGCAAAACAATCGGACAAGGTGTTGTCGGCTGTTCTATTGCAAATGATGTACCAACATTCCAGCCAATGCCCGGGGACACAAGCTTCTACGCATCCTGGCTGCGGGGAACACTGTTCGTTGACTTTTGCATCATCGACCAGAATGGTGACTTCATTGAAGAGCCCTACATAGCCTACGACTACACCGATGAGCAAGACGAACAGCTTGCCTACCTTAGGGGTGCAGTGAATGAGGAGCGAGATTGCTTTCTTACGTGGAGCGAAGTTGATATGTCAATTCCAGGTTGCTGGATTGTTCTCGGTGTGCTTGATAATGACTGGGTTGGGCTTGGTGAAGAGACTTCAGCAGACATACAGGTTTTATCAACACTGCACCAATCGAAGAATCCATTTTCAGCAGTTGTTCAATTCACTGCTGCAGGTATAAGCACAGGTTGTGAACTGGAGATCTTTGACATTTTTGGTCGGAGGATAACTACTCTGACTTCTTCCGGAGAACACTTCCTCTGGGACGGACTTTCTTCTTCGGGAGCAAGAGTGCCTTCGGGAACATACTTTGCCGTGCTTGATGATGGGGAGGAGCGATCAATCCTTAAGGTTGTCAAACTCGAGTAACTGATTGTTTCTTCGCAATCCTCTCTGCTCCCGCTCAGTAATGACCCTATTCTCAGCAAAAATGAACAACGACAATGAACAACCAGGTTACTCCAGAGAATGGATAACTGCTGCTAACATCAACCTGGACTCTTCAGATGAGTTGATGCTGGCATACTCCTGGTATGTGAGTGGATCAGGATTCTATTCGGGAT
>JAGLDB010000495.1 GCA_023145935.1 Candidatus Sabulitectum sp.
AGCCGCAAATTCTGATTGTAGTCGAGAAAACGTATCCTCTCGACAATCTTCAAGAAACCGCCAAAATTCTGTGAAAATGTGAAGTTATTTATGCGCCGTTCCTTAGTATAGAACAAAACCCACTACAAGGGTAGGAACAACAAAAGAATTACCTTAGTTTCCCAACAGGTAAAACTATGGTGTTTCTTCTGTTTGTTTACATGTTCGAATTCGGTTCGGGGTGCCAGAATTAGATCAATTTTTGTAAACTTCTTTTCTATGTCTAATCCTAATGATCAATGTCGAGTCATTGAGGATTGTGAAAATGACCTTGTATTTACCCACATGACATATGGGCATCCCTGCCGGACGGCTGGCTGAAATCTGAAACAGGAACTTATGCGGAGTCAGTACCATTTGTTTCTGCCATGAGAGCCATGGATGCTGTGAAAAGAACTCAGATCAAGATTGAGTCAGATGCATTTTGTCTATTCGGTGTCTGTTCGGTAGTGCATCAGAGAAGGCATGATCTCTTCAAGATCCAGTTTTAATTCCGCAGTATAGCATCTCTCCACATCCAGATTTGCCATGAGATTTGCCATGGCGAAGTTGCCATTCTCACTTACTCTCCCTCTGAATATCTCCAGATCATTGCAGGTTACAATAATATCGTTGCTGAAATCCACCATCTCCGGATGAAGAAGAATGCGGATTCTGCATAGCCTGTTAACTGAAATATCGAACTGATTGCCTGAATAGGCAGCTTCAACTCTCACCGATGGATTCTCTCTTGGAAAGAGCCAGTAGTACTCCGGGGGATTGAAACTGTCTTCCAGGTCAATTGTTTCACCGTCTCTCTGGATTTCCATTGAAAACCGGTCCCCTGAATGCATTTCACTCTGAAGAATTCCGATGTCTTCAAGACTGCTTACCGGTTCATTCATGAAACCTGTAATTATGTCTCCTTCTGCAAGTTCCAGCCTGACAGCCGGTACATCACCTTCCAGAGTACCGGCAATCAGGACACCATTTCCTTCGTAATCTCTGTCAGGATAAAAACCGAATTGAAGTCTGTCAGATACAAGAAGAGTGTTGTAATCCCTGTCCTCTCCGATCAGCGGCCAGGAGATAATTGAATCAACCA
>JAGLDB010000496.1 GCA_023145935.1 Candidatus Sabulitectum sp.
CTTTGCCTGCCACAAGATTGTAGTCGGAGCCGTCCCATGTTGCAATTCTTGCTGCGGTGAAGCCGTATGCAAGAACCGAACCATCAGGAGAAATGGCAAAACAGTCATTGCTCGCACCAAGAGAATAGCTTGTTTCAAGGGTGCCTGTTGCTGTGTCCACACGGTAAAGCGTAGCGCCAACTCTGAAAATGCACTTTGAGCCGTCTGCAGTAACACGAAGCTGCCGCGGGTAGTAGGTTAAAGAAGGGTCTTCGTAGGTGGTGAACGGTGTTGCACTGGAACTGTTGAAGAACTGAATTGCAAGATGCCCGTCAATCGCACCACCGGTGGCAAGAATCGAACCATCGTTAGAGCATGCGTACTTACCTGGACTATCTACAGAGCCGCTTATAAATGAGCCAGGGCCGCCTATGTAGGTCCATACAGGAGTGGAGGAATAAGAGTTATAGAGTTTTACCGAGGTGTTTCCTTCGGAAACCAGATAATCGTCAGAGGGATCACCGGGAGTTCCATTGTCATTATAGACTTTCCACAACTGAATGGCATAGAAGATATCTGTGGTTTTCGCTGTCGCTGTTCCTGTGCCCAGCGAGGTCCAGTATTCATTGGTTCCAACTGTGGGTTCATCGGTTTGCCACAGAACTGCTCCGTCGCCGCCGATACCTGTGAACATTAAGCCACCGCCATACCAGCCTCCTGAAAATACATAGTCAGAATTCAGGCCGATAGGGCACACCTTCTGGGTCAATCCTGATGTTGCAGAATAGTGCCAGATAATTTCAGGGGCATCTGGAAGGGGAGTTATCTCCACCTGCTCCGGGTGATCAGAAAATTCGGTGTTGGTTACTTCGCCATCGGTTGTGATTACGGAAACAGTTCTTGAGGCAGAAAAACCAAACGCGGTGAATCCGCACAAAAATAACAGTATCATCGTTTTCATATTAGCCTTTCCTGCAGCCTATTCAAGAACTGCAAAACGCCCGGTTATAGACGCTGAAGAAGACGAGAATCTCACGGTGTAAATTCCTGCAGGAAGGTGTGTAGAGACAGTATTAGTGTTTAATCCAGCTCTGAAATCACCTGCTTCTATCTGCATGGCTTTGCGTCCTGTCAGATCGTACA
>JAGLDB010000497.1 GCA_023145935.1 Candidatus Sabulitectum sp.
ATTTTACGGGGGGTGTTGTCTTTGCTGGCCTTATGAAAAATAGATTCTTTCTGTATCTCGATATTATTATTACCGGACAGAACAATGGTATCGTCATCTTCTGAAATTGCAATGATGGAATCGCCCGGGGAAATGGTTCTGTTCATTGATGGATTCAGAAGGATACCCTTGTCCTGGGTTTTTAGTCCGATTACGCTGCTGTGTTCATAGAGAGAGAGAGTTTCTGAAAAGGTTTTTCCAGTAAGAAGAGGCTCATGCTGGAAGTATATTTCATCTCCGTCATAGTCAAGAAGTTCCTGGTAAACAATGGAAAGACCTGATTGAAGGCATGTCTGGGCGGCCATTCTTGCAATGAGATCGCCAGCAAGAATTACTTCTGCCTGATCTCCTCCAACAATTTCTGCTGCCTGAAGGTTGTCAGGGCTGTTGATAAGAGCAACCATATGAACAGGCTTGTTTCTTTCAGCGGATCTGCTTGTAATTGCAAGCATTATCTTAATCACTTCAGGGTCCGGATTTTCATTGTCAGGGGAGAGGATGATGATAGATTTTGATGTGTGCAGACTCATTCTTTCAAGATCTCCCGGTTCAGCAGGATTACCGGTTCTACAGACTACCCTGGTGTTTCTCATGGACGGAACTTTCTCTCTGATCTCCTCTTCCATCTGAACTTTGTCCCTGTTCGCCATAATTGTTAAACAGGGATTCTTCTGATTCTCATTTGCTATAGAAAGCTCGGATGCTATGGTAAAGACCTGTTCCGACCAGCCGAGAATCACTGTGTGTCCGGTTTCTACCACTCGAGATCGACCCTTTCTCAAGGAATCAAGCTTTGCATCGAGTCCGGTGGTCAGAATACCGATAAGCGCGCTGAAAATGAAAATACCGCTGAAAGTTACCAGCAGCATACTCATAAGGAATCCCAGCCCGCCCTGATCACCACCTATTGTTCCAGGGTCCATGGTTCGCATAAGACTCATCCAGAGAAGTGTGGGAAAACCCTCATTTTCCGGTGCGGTACCTGTTACCATTATGATCAGGGAGAATACCAGGATCAGTATCGCAGACAAAATACCAAGCCATATGATAAGTCCAGCTGGTCCCCGGGACATCATTGTATC
>JAGLDB010000498.1 GCA_023145935.1 Candidatus Sabulitectum sp.
GCATCAGGCTCTCCGAAGGCAATGCCGATACTTTCATATTCCGCAAGAAGATCAACTATGTGCTGGACGCCTTCGGACACGATCTGGCGAACAGTTCTACCTGGCTCAAGATATGGTTCCTGTTTAAGAAATCCTATACTGAAACCGGAAGCACATGTGGTCTCGCCTATTATATCGGTGTCTTCACCTGCAAGAATACGCAACAGAGTTGATTTTCCCGAGCCGTTCAAGCCGATAACGCCAATTTTTGCACCGTAGAAATAGGAAAGATAGATGTCCTTCAGAACATACTTCATCCCATGCCTCTTAGAGACATTGTGCATTGTATAGATAATTTTCTTTTCGTCTATTGTTGCCATAGGCGGTATCATAGTGAATGCAGTCATGGGAGAACAACATCTGCATTCCCACTTGATATGCCTGTCTTAAGGTGCAAGAAATATAAAGTGTCTGAAAATGTGAAACTCACTGAGATCGCTCAGCATGGGTATCAAGAAGAAATTGCTGTTGAGAAGCTGAATATGCCTGGCGTGCCATCAGTTTGAGAGTTGGAACACTTTAAATTCCTGGTTACTGGAAAGCTATGAGAGAGGGTAAGGACCGGCAAATCCAAGCAACCTTGAAGAGTTGATCGAAACAGCTTCTTCAGGATTCTGCTAACAATCCAGGTGGTAGGAATTCTTCAGCGTCTGATATATAATAGATACATATCAAATCGCAGGGCGATTGTTGAAGGATGCAAAAACATCCTGGAAGGGGTTGATATGATTCTCCTTCAGTTGTTAATCTCTATAGTACTGGCTTCGGTTCATTATGTTCCTACTGATTACACTTTAATACAAACCGCCATAGACGCTTCTGAAGATGGTGATTCCATTATGGTTTTACCAGGATACTATGATGGCTTCAACTATGGGGGAAAGAACGTTCATGTTGAGAGTACCCAGGGTCCAGACTCGACTAATATATATGGCTACATCAGGTTCACTAACGGTGAGGGTAGAGATGCAGTCCTGAAGGGTTTTAATGTTCATGGCCCGATAGACTATTATGAGATTCCAATTGAAGTAGAGGGCGCTGACCCATCAATTGTGGATAATGTGTTCGAGTCTTACTA
>JAGLDB010000499.1 GCA_023145935.1 Candidatus Sabulitectum sp.
CAGACAGCTCTGCATTCAGAAGAATTGCCTTGATAGCACTATCTATTCTTGGTATTTCCGGAGCAATACAGGCTATTGTTTAATCCATGTCAGTTACATGAACTATGGATTCAGTGTCCGTTGCATCAAGCACCAGGTGTCTGGATTTTGTCTTCCAGGTTCCCTTTTTAAACCAGAGCCATCCTGCAATTGTCACCGCAGTATTCGAGATGAACATTGACCACCATATACCCAGCGGGCCCAGTCCAAAAGTGTATGCCAGCAGGTAGGCTCCGGGAATTCTGAGAACCCACAGTCGTGACATATTCAGAATCATCACCGGCATAGTGTAGCCGGAACCCTGGAAACTGCCAAGAAGAACCATAAGAAATCCAAAGACGAATACCGAAGGCGTCGTTATTCGAAACATGGTTCGACCCAGTTCAATCACCTCTGGATCATCAACGAATACTCTTGAAATATCCGCACCCCAGAAGAACATACCAAGAACAATTGGAAGCAGGATCACTCCAATAAGAACAAGAGCCGTTTTTGACGATTTCTCTGCACGCTGAATATTACCGGCACCAAGATTCTGGCCTACAGCAGTTGCGTTTGCCTGACTTAAGCCCATTGCAGGCACAAAAGCCATATGAATTATTCTGTTTCCTACACCAAAGGCAGCGGTAACTGCACTTCCAAATGAATTAACTATGCCGATCATGAAAGTGAAGCCGAGACTGGTACCAAGCTGACCAAGTGAAACCGGAAGACCTATCTTCATGATCTTTCGCATCATAGAACCTTGCGGCACCATATCAGCAGCAGTAATTCGTATACCTCCACTGCCTTTGAAAAGTCTGTGCATTCCTATGAATGAGGCCAGCGCCCTGCTGAATACAGTTGCGACTGCGGCACCGGTTACTCCCATTTCCGGGAATGGGCCAATACCGAAGATAAGTATTGGATCAAGAATTACGTTAACGATCACAGCAATAAGATTTACCTGCATGGGACCTACTGTATCCCCCAGCCCGGTGCTGATTCCCTGGTAGACAAAGAAAACAAAAAGAAGAGGGAATCCTGTGAAGATCCAGCGCATATACTCATAAGTCATCTGCCAGGAATCAGCAGGCGT
>JAGLDB010000005.1 GCA_023145935.1 Candidatus Sabulitectum sp.
GCGTTAGCACGAAGAGATAATTATCCTACCAATTTGGCAGAGCCTTTTTCTTCCAGAAATAGACCACACTATCCACTTCAGATCTAAGCTCAGGGGTAGATGCCGAAATAGACTGACCCTTCTTTTCCAGTTTTTTTAGGATCAGACCTAAAGCAATAACTATTGAATTAGGTACTATCACATAGAGAATGTCACCGAACCCCAGGATTCCTTTCTGGATGCCATAAGAAAAGATGAACACAGGAGTTCCCAGCAGAACTATCTGCAGGAGAGCTGCATACATCTGATGTTTAACGATCTTCTTAAAGTGTTCCAGATCCTGCCCTGTTTCAATTCTCGGTGTTCCGGCCATGAATTTTTTCAGTTCTGTCATTAAAACAATACCGCTTACAAGCGACAGGGATGGAAGACCTGCAAGGAGCGCAACTATTAATGAATAATTCAACTGTTTATCCCCTTTGCTGTTCCTGCTGTTCATTTGCCTCTATCAGAACCAGTAGTCACTTAACTCTTCAATACTGTTGATATGTACAGAATCAGGGAGAGTAGACATGAACCATTTCATGTTCGAGTATTTGTGCAGAAGAAGCATTCTCATTATTCCCCGAGAGTCTCTCTTGTATCCGTATGTATCAAGAAAGTGATTGAACAGACCCTTATCCCCGGCACTTATGAAGAGGCCGATAGAACAGAAATCATATTCCGGAACTGCGATCATCGATGGCTCGAAATCGATGAGCCCGGTGATATTGAAACCTCTGTTGCTTTCTTCTACGAAGAGGTGTTCCTGCATTATCTCGGCGTGGCAGATAACAGATTCAGAGGAGTTCTCTATGGCATCTGTATCCCGGATGAATCTTGAAATATTCTCTGTCCATGCATTGCTCAGACCGGATTCTCTGTGATTCTGAAGAAGATTAAGGGTCTGAGTATTTATGAAGTCTTTCCAGTCGGGCTTTCCAGTTGAGAACAGTTCACAGGGCAGAGAATGCAGCTCCTTCAGTATGTGAGCTATCTGAGCAATAATCCGCCTTTTCTCCCAGATTGAGATATCATTCCATACTGATTTCAGTGGAAATCCTTCCAGCTTCTGCATTATCAGGAAAGGAAGGCCATTGTAAATCCCCTTTGCAAAAAGCTCCGGAGTGGTAACAGTGAGCTTTCCATGAAGAGTTTCCAAGTATTCAGCTTCGTTATTACAGAAGGACAATTCGTCTTGTGAGAACACTTTCACAATTTTATGCTCTTCAATTTCGTACAAAATTCTGGAACCTTCGTAAATGCGTTTTTCCTTGAAATTGAAAGAGTTGGATCTGCATATGTTCTCAACCAGTTCAGAGCATAACGCATCATCTTTCATCAAAATGCTGAACCGGGTTTTCGCAAGAGATTTCACTTACGAACCATCTTTTACAGCAGAGCGTTTCAGGAGAGAGAAGAGGTATTCTGAAGTTTTCTGCTCCCATTTCATTGAACTGGTAGACAGGTATGAGAATGAGGAACAGTACTCACCTCCCGAAGGTGAAACAAGATCGAACACTCGATTTGCAACATACGGTCCCGATGAGACTGTTATTACATCCAGGTCCTTCTCAATAAGATCTGCGATTAAAGGGTAGTGTGTACAACCCAGTATGAGATGACTCAGATCCAGGACTTTCAGTGGTTCAAGCTCTTTGTGCAGTTTTTCCATTAGAGATTCATTCAGGCCTGTCTCCAGAATGCTCTCCACAATTGCAGCAAGCCCCGGCATGGAAACATGAAGAATACTTCCCGAGGGGTCTGTTCGCCGCTTTAACATCTTGAATTTCTCAGATCTTCCTGTTAATTCTGTGGTAATTACAGCCGCTTTTCTGATATCTGCAGAATGCTCCCTATGGTTGAGAACATTTATGTAAGGCTCAACCCCTACAAATGGTGTATCCCGGTATTTTTTTCTCAACGGCTTAATGGCCGCTGCTGTGGCTGAATTGCAGGCGACTACAATAAGAGAACATCCCCGCTGAAGCAGCAATTCCGTAATAACCTGACTTCTATTAATAATCTCAGGATCTGTTTTTTTCCCGTATGGAGAAAAGGCATCATCGGAGATGTAGTCTATTATCACAGATGGAACCTTCTCTATTATCCTGTGAAGAATTGAGAAGCCGCCTATCCCCGAGTCAAAGATCCCGATCCTGGTTTTTGGTTCGTTCATTTTTTCCTGTTCAAAGATGAAGTTACCTTAATATGTATATGGAACCGCTTTTGCGCATAGTCCTTTCAACTTAGTGAAAATCTGCTGAAGAGTTGTCTACACTGTTTCTTCGCTGACAGTGATAGAGATGAGAGCAGCGAGCTCATCCGCCATTCTTCTCATTTCGTCGGGTTTCCGGGAAACACTCAGCAGATGGTTGGTCCCGTCCAGTGAGATCAGGGTTAGCATTGCCGCACTTCCGTGCATTGTTTTAAGAAGGATCTTTTGAATGGAATCGATATTCATGGTTCTTCTTTGAGTACCGGGTCTTTTGAAAGTAATTGTCCTTTCCATCTGGTTCACGGTTATTCCAGTACCTAACCCTGCTTTTCTTATGAACAAACCGATGAGATTTGCCAGTATGAAAATTCCCACGGCTATAATGATGTGTATGTTGTTCGTTGTTACACCCTTGCCGTTACCTTGCGATGTCTGATAGAAAACAAAACCAAAGATAACAAGAGGAATAATACCCATTGCAATTGCCATCACAGGCTTTCCTCCAGTGCCCATGTTTCCAACCTTCGCAAAGTACCTGCCGTTTTTTTCGCTGAAGAATTCCACGGTTATTCCTTTCCCCTGTCAAGTTACAGTGTAAGTTCGTAACACAAGACACCACTGTTATTTTCAAGAAAGTACCTCAGTTGTTTTCTTTCCCTATTTCCTTTACAGATGAACTGTGCGGTGCCGTCCCCCTGGGAGCCAACGCCCTTCCCGCCCCAGGTCAGGTTTTTCACTGCTTCATTCCGGAGTACCTGATGAAGCTTAGGGGCAGTGAGTTCGGAGGGGCAAAGCGGCGCAATCATCTCGTCAAAGATCGTCTGGGCTTCCTTCATCAATTTCCCCAGCTGCTTCGGGTCTCCATTCTTTATCGCTCTGCATGCTTCACCTGTTATCCTGTGGTTTTCCTCTCCCAGAGCCTGCCTGATCATTGTGTTCCCGCTGGTGAAAGAGGCATTAAGATCTTCCAGGATTCTACGTGTATTTTTTTCTGCCTGCAGGTCTACGATCAGGTAGTAAAGCGGTTCTCCGGTGTTCAGGGGTTCTGCAGTCATTTGATCGCCATCAAATGTAAGCAGTACCTGGTTCTTGCCGTATGCACAAGCCTGGTCCATTCTTCCGCACAGAGAACCTGTAAGAAGTTCACCTCTGTAGGAAAAATCCATTTCTTCCTCTTTTGAGAGGTTCAGGTCATGAATTCTGCTGAATGCTCTTGCTACCAGAACGCAGGTTGCTGCAGAGGAGGAAAGCCCCTTCTTGAGAGGCAGATCTCTTTTGTTGATATTCAGTCTGAGCCCAAGGTTCGGATATTTTTTCAGGATAATACTGGCAGTTCCTATTGCGTACGAATCAAAGATCCCCGATGCAGCTACCTCATCCAGACGATCAAAATAGGATTGTTCCCGGCTGGTGGATCCATCAGGGAGGATTTGTGAAATGTGAAAACCCTCCACTGCTGGTTCAGCAGTGCCGTAGATTCCCTGATCCGTTCCTGCTATGATGCACTTTCCGGTCATTACAGTCTTATCGGTTTTTCTCTGTTCTCCCGCCCAGTCGGAATGTTCACCGAACAGGCAGAGTCTGCCGGGAATAAAGAGATCAATTTTTTTCAACTATCTTATCTCCCAGTTCTTCCGCTTCTTTTTCAAGGGAGAACTTTTTCAGAGTTTCCAGTGTTGGTCTTCCTGTTTTTATTTCCCATCCTCTGAGGGTGTAGTATTCATCCATTACTTTCTTGAACTTTTCCGGATCCATTGCGATTTTATGGCCGATAAGGGGATTTGTCTGCTGCTCAGTTTTCTCAAAGTACGGAATCACAGATTCATCATCTGCTCTTGATCTGCCCCAATTCCTGACCAGCAAAGCTCTTTCCAGTTGAATTACTCTCTCTGAAGCATGTTCCAGATCCGTGTCGCTCCACGGGATACCTGTGAGGGATGTGAACATGTGTCTCTCGAACGATGGACCTTCCATGTTGCCTGCTCTGGCAAAATTGTCCTCTGTTTTCAGAGAGTATATCCTGGGAAATATCTGATCACATACTGTGAGGGAATCTTTCATCACAGATCTCTGACCGTGCCACCATCCGGGGAAAGCTTTTCCTGTGTATCCGCTCACAGGATCGGCACAGGCTTCTGATCCATACACCCTGGCAGATACTTTCTTGATTCTCTCCCAGTCAAGACCAAGCTCAGGAGAACATATCCTGCTCCATCCCATGATGTTCTGGCCGTAACCGTGAGCACTTGAGATGGGGTCACGGGTGTCAACTGCCCACTGAAGAGCACTTACTACCCAGTACGGGAAGAATACATAGTTGATCCGGTCTCCGTGACCGTCCCAGTGGCCTGCATATCCCCATGCAGGGAACAGCTCTTTCACTCTGTCTTCTCCGATTCCCAGGATCTTGCTGGCTCTTACTGTGCCCTCTGAAAGAGCAGAACGGAATTCACCCTCTCTTCTGGATATACCTCTCAGCAGAAATGCCCAGAACTCGGGACTGTCCAGATCTATCTTCATACCGTCAATCCTGGTAAGTATCCCATCTTTCTTCAGAAAACGGAGCCAGGGGATTATCCCTACAAGAATCTCCCAGTGGTTCAGCCCCAGATCGTTTGCCATCTGTCCGATCTCAAATCCTGCTTCAAAGCCCAGCTTCCAGTTGTAGAAGCTGTTTTGAAGTCCGGGGAAGAGCCCCGCAATGCAGTCAACCTGTCCGGAAAGTATCTTTCCTCTCTGCAGAACAGCAGGAACAGTAGTGTAGAATCTGGCATCATAGCACTTTACTGCACATCCCTGTGTACACGCCTGGTAGCGTTGCCCAAACTTTTTTACCTTTTCTTTATCAAGCTTTTCTGTATGGGGCCACCCGTGGGATCCGTGAGCTTCATTTCTTACAAGTCGACAGATTTCTGTAAATTTTTCCGGTTCCGCAACCTCCAGTGAAAGAGTTCCGTGAACCGCAATGGCCTTTAGATTCTTGGAGCCCATAACAGCTCCGTATCCTCCCTGCCCCGAAGCACTCTCTGTTTCAGTAGCAGCTATTGCAATGCGAACCCTGTTTTCTCCCGCAGGGCCTATGGAAAAGACCCTCCAGCCTTTTCCGTACTGCTCCATGATCCTTTTCTGCGAGGAATAGATTCCCATTCCCCATAGATCACCGGCATCTTCAATTGTGCAGGACCTGTTCTCTATCTTCAGAAAGACAGGACTGGCAGCTCTTCCAGTAATAATTATTCCATCAAAGCCGGCATATTTTAATTCCGATCCCCAGTGACCTCCAAAGGATGATCGTGAATACCATTCCACAGGATATCCCTGAGCGGAGATACCTGACACAGTTGTTCGTCCGGAGAACGGAGCAGCGGTTCCAGTAAGAGAACCTGTGAGAATTATCAGCGGGCTTGAAGGATCAAAGGCGCCTGTTCCCGGCGGGATCTCATCCCAGGCTATCCTTGCAGCCATAGCCCTGCCGCCGTACCAGTCCGGCAGGTAATCCATTGTGTTCTGCTGGTCTATTGATCCTGTGGTAAGATTTACTCTGAGCAGCTTTCCAGCATAACCGCCATATTTCATTATCTATCTTTCTCCTACTGTGATTGCATTGAATGCACAGGCTTCTGCGCAGGCGGGTTTGCCAGCGCAGAGATCGCATTTGAGAGGCGCTTTTCCCCTCAGAAACATTGCTCCGTACGGACAAGCTGAAATGCAATTTCCGCACATTATACAGAGATCATAGTTTATTATCCATGCCCCTGTGTGCTTGTCTTTGAATATGGCTTCAGTGGGACAGGCCGCCCTGCACATGGGATATTCGCACTGCCTGCAGTAAGTGACAGAGTTGATCCCGGAAAAGAGTTCCAGGTTTATTCGTATGGCTGATGCTGATCTGTCATGTATGCCCAGGTGAACAAGGGCACAGACAGTCTGACAGTTCATGCATCCTGTACACAGATCGGATTTTACCGTCAGTTCTACCATATATGCCTTTCTCTGTTTTCAACACAAAATGGGTACTGTGTACCGTAGTGTCAAGTAACTGGCAGGCTTTCCGTTATTCTGCTATTATCACCGCCTGCTTAAAACCAGTTTTCAGACAGATTAAATTTGTAACAGGTGGTAAGAGAAATGGATATTTACGATCAAGCGGGATACTCGGTAAGACTCAGCAGGAGAGCCTGCAGGGTAAGTATCAGTGTCTCTCCTGGAAGAGTTTCAGTTACTGCTCCTCCAGGGACGGATCGTGAATTCATTCATGCGTTTGTTGCAAGCAGAGAAAACTGGATAAAAGAGAAGCTTGCATTATTTAATGGCTGTCGCGGACCTCTGCCACTGACTGAGATCAAGGATGGAACAGTTTTGTGGCTTTTCGGTAAAGAAGTTTCTCTGCAGCAGGTTAGAAACCAGGTTTATCCTGCTCTTCAGGGTGACAGGTTGCTTCTGGAATCGGAATGGTTTTCCGGTGACAGACTGTTCGAATGGCTTGACAGTCAACTTTTTCAGGTGGTGACTTCATTTGCACACAGTTATTCAGAGAAAACAGGAGTGAGTCCTGAGCGGATAAGACTCGGTAATGCCAGAACCAGATGGGGAAGTTGTAATGCAGGGGGAGTTGTAATGATGAACAGAAAACTTGTCCATGCCCCTTTGAATGTCATCGAATATGTACTTATACACGAACTGGTTCATCTTCGACACAGAAACCACTCTCGACTATTCTGGAGTACATTAGAACAATATCTTGGAGAAGTGAAGTCGCAGAAAAAATGGCTGAGATTGCAGGGAGCTTGCCTGATCTGACAGGAAAGTCAGGAGAAAAAAGGGTATACAAACAGTTGCTATGGTAGCTCTGGTAATTTGTGGTGATAGAATTAAGGCTGTCCAGGCTGACTGCTGCGACAGCGTTTCTCCAGGTGTTTGAACCGTAAAGAAGTCAAATTGAAAAAAATCTTCCCTTTTTAACATGGAACCAAAAGCAAACACATGGTTACTTTGTCGAAGAACTATCACATACGAATCTGCTGGTCTGTCCGGCGGTGGAGAATAGTGAACAGTGCTTCTAATGCCAGGGAGGCTGTAGTCAGCAGAAAGAGCGCAAGAAGAATGGAGATTTTCATTTTTCACCTCTTAGAAAAAAGATGCATGTGCGGACACTGTAACACACTAAAACAGCACGAAAAGACTTAATGGCAGTGATGGACAGCTAGTCTTATGTTACGAGTTGGCAATTTTACAAACTGGAGAAGCTTAATGAAAAAAATTATCGCAGTATTTGTTCTGCTCAGCGGCTTTGCTGTTGCAGGGGAAATAGAGATAGGGTCTCCTGATTTTGAGTCTCTTAATCCATTCTGTCATTGAAACGGTGATGCAAGACGCCATCAGGTGATGGTAACAGCTGAAGACATGGGCGGAATTCCTTTAGAGATAACCGCATTGGGATTCATGCCTTCAGAGTATTCAGAAAAAACAGGCTCCTACCAGGAGTTCACCCTTTCCCTTGGGTATACCGATCTTGATGAACTTACAATGAAATTTAATATGAATTGGAGTTCAGCCCCTACGCAGGTGTTTTATGATCCTCAAGTGGATCTCACGAATGTAACTGGCGGTCAGTGGATCATATTCGAATTCAGTGAGATCTTTTCTTACGACGGGTCATCCACTCTTCTCTACGAGTTGTCATGGGACGGACCTGTTGATCCCCCTGACAGCAGAATTTATTCCATGAACTGGGAGGATTCCGGTAACAGTGCTCTTGTGGGGTACTCACCTGATTCCACATCAGGTTATCTCACAACAGCCGTTCCCAACCTTCTGTTTGTAACCACCCAGGCTCTGGAAGCACAAACCTTCGGGTCGATTAAGAATTCTTTCTAAACAGGAGAGATAGAAGAATTGATGCGCTGACTCCAGCGTTGAGGGATTCGACATCTTTCACCATTGGAATAGAGACTGCGTCAGAGATAAGTGATTCTGATGTTTGTGAAAGCCCGTGGGCTTCAGAACCTGTAACGATGCATACCGGTTTTGCCAGGTCATTGAAAAGTTCTGTCATGGATATGCCGTCACTTCTCGCTCCCAGGAAACAATAATCAGGGTGTTTTTCCTGTATCTCTTTTAGATCAGTCACTTCACAGATAGGTATTGCGGAGTTTATGCCTGCAGCGGATCTGGTCACTTTCGGGCTCCATGGAAAGACGCTACCCCTTCCAAAAAGCTGAATTGCTGTTTGTGTGAAATTGATCTCTTGACGTGTACATGCAATAGATGTACAATAGTATGATGAAGTACGAATGGAATTCTGAGAAGAATGAATGGCTGAAGGAAGAAAGGAATATTTCTTTCGAGGAAATTATCTTCCATCTGTCTATGGGGAATGTTTGGAAAGAATCCGAGCATCCAGACCAGGTCAACTATTCGGGACAAAGGATATATTTTGTTGTAATTAACGACTACATCCATTTAGTACCCCACATTCCCGGGAAAGAGAGTATCTTCTTAAAGACCATTATCCCCAGTAGAAAGGCGACAAGATTGTTTCTTAAAGAAATGGAGGGAAAGCATGAAATACGATGAAGAAGAGAAATACATCCTGGATGCACTGGAAAGCGGAAATATGAAGCTTTCGAGCCCATCCGCAGAAGAAATAGAGTCAATAAAAGTCGCTGCGGAGAGTACCTTTAAAAAGGACAAGAGAATCACCATTCGATTGTACAGCCATGATTACATAGGCATTCAAAAAAAGGCCATGCAGATGGGTATTCCCTATCAGACTCTTATTTCAAGCCTTATACATCGTTATGTCGAGGGTGATCTTAAATTAGCAACTTAATGAAACTTCTCAAAGTTCACTAAGAATTCAGTGTAGAGAAGTGCGAAAACAAGATCAACACATCCCATGAGAAACAGCATCAGGTGAATATCTCCTGCCAGATAGTAAATCTGCATATAGATAAATAAGAGGCTATTTCCAGTGTTCCATCGAAAGAAAGTGGAGTGACGCTCAAACCTTCGGGTCGATTAAGAATTCTTTCTAAACAGGAGAGATAGAAGAATTGATGCGCTGACTCCGGCGTTGAGGGATTCGACATCTTTCACCATTGGAATAGAGACTGCGTTTGAGATAAGTGATTCTGATGTTTGTGAAAGCCCGTGGGCTTCAGAACCTGTAACGATGCATACCGGTTTTGCCAGGTCATTGAAAAGTTCTGTCATGGATATGCCGTCACTTCTCGCTCCCAGGAAACAATAATCAGGGTGTTTTGCCTGTATCTCTTTCAGATCATCAACTTCACAAATAGGTATTGCGGAGTTGAGGCCTGCAGCTGATCTGGTCACTTTCGGGTTCCAGGGAAAGACGCTGCCCTTTAGAAAGATCACACCGGAGCAACCAAAAGCGGAAGCAGAACGAATGGCAGTACCGGCGTTTCCCGGATCTGCTATCCTGTCAAGAACCAGAACAGTCTTCCCGGTAAACAAATCGTCTGTGGAATACTCCGGAGTCGGGCAGATAGCTGTAATTCCCTGAGGTGTCTCTGTATTGGAGATCCCGGCGAAGATATCTTCCGGTACCAGAATCACGGAGTGTCCACTGTTGTCGGCTGCTTTTGCAACAATTGCAGCTTCCTTTGATGCCTGCTGGCTTAGCACCACAAAATCAATTGACCCCTGGCGGGAAAGGTGGTCGCGTATGAATTTAGGCCCCTCCATGAGGAATCTGTTCCTTTTCCTGCAGGAAGAAGGCTTTTTAAGTGCTATTGCAAGTTTTATACGAATGTTGGCTTTGCTGGTTATTGGATGGATCACTGAGTACCTTCAGGAATACCGTATTCAATTATTTTTCTGATTATGGAGGTTGTATCCGCCAGGGGGCGGATGCCAGTCAGTTCCATAAGTTTTGTTACATCAGGTACTCTGCGTTGCATATCCTCAAAACCTGAGGGATAGGCATCCTCATACGGTACGATGATTATCTCTGATTCAGATCTTGAAATTTCCCGTACTCTTCGGGCAAGCTCAAGAATTGTTATTTCTTCTGTAGAGCCTATGTTGACAACTTTGCCAACAGCTTCAGGAGTATCCATTAGAGCAAGAACGCAGTCTACTACTTCTGATACCAGACTGAAGCACCGTGTCTGCGTGCCATTACCGAATACGGTGATTGGCTTTCCGGTCAGTGCCTGGTTGATAAATCGCGGGAGAACCATTCCATATCTGCCGGATTGTCTTGGTCCAACCGTATTAAAGAATCTGCAAATAACAACAGGAAGCTCGTAGGAATAGTTGTAGGCAAGTGCCAGAAATTCATCCAGCGCCTTGGAGCAGGCGTAACTCCACCTGTTTCTGGAAGTAGGTCCCAGAACGATGTCTCCGTCCTCTTTGAAAGGAACTTTCCAGCTTTTGCCATAAACTTCGCTGGTAGAGGCCAAGAAAACTTTTGTGTTGTTTTTTCTGGCGGCTCGAAGGATGTTCTCTGTTCCGCCCACATTGGTTTCAATGGTTTCAACAGGCTTGTTTATTACGTTTTCCACACCGACTGCTGCTGCGAGATGGATTACTTCATTACACATATCCACAGATCTGTTCACTGTTTCAACAGACAGAACAGAACCTTCGATAAATTTGAAGCGGCTGGAGGACAGAAGCGTTTCAATGTTCTTAATACTTCCAGTTGAAAGATCATCAAGAACACAAACAGATCTGCCTTCTGATATCAGCCGTTCGCACAGGTGGGAGCCGATAAAACCGGCTCCCCCTGTTACGAGGTAATCAAATCGGCCGGGCATTAGTGGGGCACCATGCTCAGAAGTACACCGGCAGCAATAGCACTGCCGATAACACCGGCTACATTAGGAGCCATGGCATGCATCAACAGGTGATTGCTCTTGTCATACTTGCGACCTTCAACTTCCACAACCCTGGCTGCATCAGGAACTGCACTCACACCGGCTGCTCCAACCAGGGGATTAAGCTTGTTATCTCCCTTCAGGAAGAGGTTCATGAATTTTGCGAACAGCAAGCCTCCGGCGGTTGCAATTGCAAAACTAAGAGCTCCCAGCACGAAGATTTTTATGGAATCAGTGGTAAGAAAGTATCTGGCCTGGGTGCTGGTACCGACACTGAACCCCAGAAGAATAACAACGATGTTGTTCAGCGAGCCCTGCGCACTGTCAGCAAGCCTCTTTGTAACTCCACTTTCCTTAAGAAGGTTGCCGAAGAAGAGCATTCCAAGAAGGGTGATTGCACCTGGGGCAATAAAAGCGGTGATGAAGAATGCGATTATGGGGAACAGTATTTTCTCTGTTGTGGAGACATGCCTAGTGGGTTTCATCTTGCGTCTGCGTTCTTCGTCTGTGGTGAGAAGACGCATTATCGGAGGTTGTATTACAGGCACCAGGCCCATGTAGGAGTATGCGGCTATGGCAATGGCACCCAGCAGGTGCGGAGCCATCTGACTTGCAACAAAGATAGCAGTGGGGCCATCGGCACCACCAATTATTCCTATTGCTGCTGCCTCCTGCATATTGAATCCAAGCAGGAGAGAACCAAGCAGAGTGATAAAGATGCCGATCTGCGCTGCTGCACCAAGAAGAAGAAGCTTGGGGTTGGAGAGCAGGGCACTGAAGTCGGTCATAGCGCCGATTCCCAGGAAGATCAGGGGAGGGAAAAGGCCGCTGGAAACTCCAAAGTAGAACATCTTGAAGACCGACTGCTGTCCTCCCAGGGTGTCCAGGTATCCTATTGGGATCAGATCCGGGTTGTACGGCATGTTGCCTGCGATAATTCCAAACCCGATGGGGATAAGAAGCAGAGGCTCATAATCTTTCTTGATAGCAAGATAGATCATGACAATTCCCATGACTATCATGATCAAATTACCGTATTCCAGCTGGCCGAAACCTGAATCACTCAGATAGCTGGCAAAGCTTATATCGTTGATATTCAGCTCTCCTGAGTTTGCGGTAAGTGCTGTTAGAAGCCGGGTAGCTAATGTCATTCAGCTTCCCCCCTAACCTATACTCATGATGAGGGCATTTTCCAGAATGGTGTCGCCCTCCTTTACTGCAATTGTTGAGACCTTTCCGGTTACAGGTGCTTCAATCTCATTCTCCATTTTCATTGCTTCCATTACAGCTACAGTCTGACCTTCATTAACCTGATCGCCAACTGCAACAAGAACTTTAAGGATCGCACCTGGGAGCGGTGCAAGAATCTTACCTATTCCCGATGTTTTTCCTGGAGCGGTAGTTTTATTGGGGGCGGCAGACGCATCAGGCACAGCCCGTCCTCTTGTTATTTTTGGAGTTTTCTGTGATTTGCTTCTGGGAAATTCAACCCCCACTGTGTAGGTGCGATCATCCAGAGTAACTTCTACGCTTTCATCTTCTATTCGGCCGATGTTAACCGAGTAAGACTTGTCATTAACGGTTATCTTGTACTCGGGCATTACCTGCTCCTGTTCCTTTGTCTGAATGCAGCCCGATCAATAAATATTTTTGATCGCCCTGCCTGTCTCCATGGTGAATAGGGTCGCTCGTACATCTCACATGTAAGTTTCATGTCTTCCATCTGGTTTACCTTCAAAAAGTGAGCGTGAATGGCCGTTGTGATTGCAACGATCTCCGGGCCTGTAAGCTCTTCTGTTCCGGTTCCTGATTTTTCTTCTTTAGCTGCAGTCTTTTTCCTGCCTTCGGCCATCCTCTTTATCAACGGCAGTGATAATGAAAGAACAACGAGACCTATAAACACCGTGCCCATTCCAATCAGGGACAGTCTGATACCAATGTCGATCAAGTGCTGATCAGGTGTTGCAGACATAACAGCTTGAAGTAGTGTTGCAACTGCCATTACAGAGGGATATTTCCGTGTTTTTTAGCTGGCACATCCTGCCGTTTAGACTGAAGCATTTCAAGGCTTTTAATGATGCGGAATCGTGTATTGGATGGAAGAATCACATCATCGATATAGCCTCGGTTGGCGGCATTGTAAGGATTAGCGAAGTTTTTACGATACTCTTCAACAAGCTCAGCCTTCTTTGCAACAGGATCAGATGCAGCAGCAAGTTCCTTGCGGAATATGATGTTCACAGCGCCGTCAGGGCCCATCACTGCGATCTCTGCTGTTGGCCAGGCGAAGTTAATGTCTGCACCAAGGTGTTTGGATGCCATTACATCATAAGCACCACCGTAGGCTTTTCGGGTAATTACTGTAACCTTAGGAACTGTGGCTTCAGCGTAAGCATAGAGCAGCTTTGCGCCGTTCCTAATGATCCCGCCGTACTCTTGCTTGGTTCCCGGCATGAATCCCGGAACATCAACCAGGGTTACAATGGAGATGTTAAAGGCATCGCAGAAGCGAACAAATCTTGCTGCTTTGGTGGAAGCATCATTGTCGAGAACTCCTGCGAGATATGCCGGCTGGTTGGCAATGATACCCACAGAATTGCCGTTCATTCTACCGAAACCTATGATGATATTCTGTGCGTACATTCTTTGTACTTCAAGGAACTCACCGTGATCAAGGATACCTTCGATGACCTTTCTCATGTTGTAAGGTTTGTTCGGGTTGTCTGGAATAAAGGTATCAAGCCAGTTCTCTACTCTGTCTACAGGGTCTGTTGGAGGCATGGAGATAGGGTCTTCCATGTTGTTCTGTGGAAGGTAGCTTATCAGTTTTCTGATAAGTTGAAGTGCTTCCTGCTCTGTTTTGCAAATCAGATGAGCAACACCACTTCTGCCACCATGAATTTTAGCCCCGCCAAGTTCTTCCTTGGTGACATCCTCGCCGGTAACGGCCTTTACAACTTCCGGTCCCGTTACGAACATATAGCTGGTATCTTCTACCATTACGGTGAAATCAGTTATTGCAGGGCTGTAAACGGCACCTCCGGCACAGGGGCCCAGAACCGCTGAGATCTGCGGAATAACACCGGAATACATTACATTCTTAAGGAAAATATCTCCGTAACCTGCAAGACTCTCGATGCCCTCCTGGATTCTGGCACCACCTGAATCATTCAGGCCGATGATAGGTGCACCGTTCATTGCAGCCATATCCATTACCTTTAGAATTTTCTCGGCATAGGTTTCGGAAAGGGAGCCTCCGAATACAGTGAAGTCCTGGCTGAAAATATAAACGAGTCTGCCGTCGATAGTACCATATCCTGTAACAACACCGTCGCCAAGAAACTTCTGTTTTTCAAGACCAAAGTTTATGCAGCGGTGGGTTTTGAGCATGTCAAATTCCTCAAAGCTACCATCATCAAGAAGCAACTCTACCCTTTCACGGGCTGTGAGTTTGCCTCTGGCGTGCTGTTTCTCAATTCTCTTTTCGCCTCCGCCCAGAAGAGCTTCTTCCCGAAGCTTTCTGAGTTTATCGGCCTTATCCGCTGAGCTCATTCTTGTTCCCTTTCCCTTTCAGGAATCAGTGTTCACAGAGTTCTGTAAGTACGCGACCACTTGCCTTGGGGTGAATGAAAGCGATCTTCGATCCGCCTGCACCCGGCCTGGGCTCTTTATCAACCATTTTAACTTTTTTTTCTATCAGCTCTATCACGGTTCCGTTAACATCAGTTACTCCGTAGGCAATGTGATGAATTCCCGGCCCCTTTTTCTCTAGAAATTTTGCTATTGAACTGTCCGGCGAAGTTGGTTCGAGCAATTCAATTTTGCTCTCTCCTATCTTGAACATTGCGACCCGGACTTTCTGGGAAGGAACTTCGTCTGTTCCAATCAATTCCAGCCCAAGTAGATCACGGTAAAAAACTGAAGCTTCTTCCAGGTTCTCTACTGCTATTCCGATGTGATCGATCTTATTTAGACCCATTGTGCTTAAACATCCTTTCGGCCCTCTCAAGCAGTTTTCTTCCAACGGCATAAGGTGTCAACCGCCCTGCTAAGATAAGCTTTTCCGCTGTTTCCCTGCCATTGTATTCCAGCTCAAGTAATTTTTCCGAGAAAAGAACTCCATTTTCCTTAAGGATCTGATTCATGGTTTTTACAGCAGAACGCATTATTTTGTTTTTTTCAGAGTGAGTTGCCGCCAAACGGTCAACTGCGCCCCAGAGATCTTCCAGACCGTCTCCATTTGCTGCTGAAACTCTAACGACTTCCGGTCTTTTTAGCCCTGCTGGCATAAGATCCAGACTGGCTTTAACATAGCTTTCCAGTTGATCTATTCCGTTTCTGTCAGACTTGTTCAGTACGATGATGTCTCCGATCTCCATAATGCCGGCTTTCATTGACTGAACGTCATCTCCCAGTCCCGGAACCAGAACAAGCAGTGTAATATCCGCCAGCTCGGCTACTTCTACCTCCGCCTGTCCCACGCCTACAGTTTCAATTATCACCGGGGTGTAGCCTGCGGCAGAAAGAACAATAGATGCATCTCTGGTTGCTCCGGAAAGGCCGCCAAGGTGCCCCCGGCTTCCCATACTCCGAATAAAGACTTTTGAGTCTGTTGCATGAGACTGCATTCTGATCCGGTCTCCCAGAAGAGCTCCGCCGGTGAAAGGGGAGGAAGGATCAACCGCGATGATCCCTACGGAATTTCCGGAAGTTCTGTACCTGCTTATCATTTTGTTAACCAGTGTGCTCTTGCCGGCTCCGGGAGGCCCTGTAACCCCTATAGTAAACCCTTTCTGACTGGCAAAAATTGCGTCAAGAAGATCAGTAGCGTCAGGGCTGCCGTTCTCTACCTTGCTTAAGGCTCTTGCTATTGCCCTGATGGAACCTTTTGTAATTCCACTGATAATATCGGTTGTAGAAAGCATCAGGAGCTACTGCCTATTCTCCATCTGACTGTTGATGAATTCAACAACTTCTGCAGCGGGAGTTCCAGGGGTAAATATTGCGGAGTAGCCAGCTTCTTTAAGACCGGGAATATCTTCTTCTGGAATAACACCGCCGCCGAAGAGGATGATGTCCGAGGCGTCTTTTTCCCGAAGAATTCTGGCAACCTCGGGGAACAGATGGTTGTGAGCACCGGAAAGAAGGGAGATCCCCACGAAATCAACATCTTCTTGTATTGCAGCATCGGCTATGGCTTCAGGTGTTTGTCGAATGCCGGTGTACACCACTTCCATGCCTGCATCTCTAAGGGCACGGGCTATGTATTTCGCCCCTCTGTCGTGCCCGTCAAGACCTGGCTTGCCTATTAAGATTCTGATTTTACGATTCATTCTGCCCCCATAGAAGCGAGTATGTATTTACATCACAAAAGAATACTCAAATCTAGGACAATACGATGCTTTTGTAAAGATTCAGCAACCACTTCCCAAAAAGGGAAAAGTAAAACATATTTACGGACATGCAGATCGCCCGGAATTGTTAGTCACTAATTACAACGGAGGAATTCATGAGAACTACGATTTTACTGGTATTGGCAATTGCTACTGCTTCATTTGCTGCCCTATCTACAACTACTGTAGCTGGTTATCTTGACCAGCTCGGTGCTGCTTACCAGGAGGAAGATGGTGCTTTCTGGCTTCTGGCAGAGGATTCTCTCAGTGGAGAAGCCTTCCCTATTTTTTACATTGAGGTCAATGCATCGCTTGAGGCATGTTTCATGGCCGGGCCTACTCCAGGGCTTGTTCCTGCTTCCGGTGCTGACAGAGCCGTTGCTTTTGCCAAGCTTGCAGAGCTGAATGCTTCATATCCTTTCGTTAAATTTGAGCACGATGTTTCAACCGGAGAGATCATCTGTACCTATACATTCTCAACTGAAAACGGCGTTGGGCTGGAAGCTTTCTCGGCAATGCTTCAGGTTATATTCGGCACAATGGATGAAACCGCAGCAGAGCTTGCAGCGTTAAGGCAGTAACCCTAACTGGAGGGGCAGGGGATAATGTACGGAAGCATAGCTATTTGTTCGGGAAGAGCCAGTACAAAGCTTACAGGTGACATCTGTAAAATTCTTGGTATTGAGCCGGAGCCTGTTGAGTTCCATGATTTTTCAAATGGGAACATGATGGTGAATTTTCCCGGTGGAACTGTCAGGGAAAAGGATCTTTTCATAATTCAGTCCGGAGAGAGATCGGTTTTTCAGGATAAGACTGATGCATACAGAACGGTGTCGGGGGATATTCTGGAGCTTTTGCAGATGATAAGCGCTTTAAAAGACAGTGCAGGCAGAATCACAGCAGTAACTCCCTACTTCCCCTATGCGCGAAGCGACAAAAAAGATAAGCCCAGAATCGCTATTACTTCCAAGATGATCTTTGAGTTGCTTGAAGCAGTAAGAACAGATAGAGTTCTTGCTATGACCCTTCATTCGCCGCAAAGCCAGGGCTTCAGCAACATTCCTGTTGACCAGCTTCACGCGAATACGGTGTTCATACAAAAGATCATGTCTATGGGCAAAGAAAAGCTTGCTTTTGTAGCTCCTGATTCCGGAAGTATTCTGGATAATGATTTTCTGGCTCTTCATACTGCAAAGGGTATTAAAGATGCTGGAGGAACTCCTGATGTCACCACCGGTTATGTGAAGAAGATGAGAGTGGACGACTCAGAAAAACCGCTTGTAAGAACTGTGGAGGGGCTGGATGATCTGTCCGACAGAACGGTTATTATGGCAGATGATGAGGTGCTCAGCGGAAGAAGTCTTATCCTCTGTGCGGAAACTGTAGCAGCCAGAGGGGCGAAAGAGATCTATGCCTTTACCACACATCCAATCTTAAGTGGTGAGGCTGTGAAGCGTATCCAGGAAAGTCCCATCACCAAGCTTTATATCACAGATACTGTCGAATTCAACAGGGAAAAAGCAGAACAGGTCAACGGGGGCTCAGTTGACAAGATTGAAGTTTTATCCGTTGCTCATGTATTCGCAGAGGCTATCAAGAGAATTAATGAGGGGCGCAGTCTCAGTTCTCTCTATCTGTAAAGAAAAAAGCGGGGCATCCGATTACTCGGATACCCCGCTATCAAAAAGAAGAAACTAATTTATCTTTATCAATCTTGCAGTTTCTGTGATCCCATGAACCGAAACGGATACAAGGTACATACCTGCCGGATCATCTGTGATATTCATTTGAATTGACCCGAAGCCGCTCTGAAGTAATGCCTCACTGGATACAACCAGTCTTCCCGTTGCATCAAACACATTTATTGATGCCACAGCATCGGAGGGAAGTGTCAGGTTCACAGAGAACATACCGGTGGTTGGCACTTCTGAGAGAATCATCTGAAATTCACTAATTGCAATGGAAGATTCTTCTGCGATTCCAGTTCCATATCCTTCAAAATAATAGATCCAGCCATTGCTGCAGCCCACAAGAAGATCCGGGACCCCATCGCTGTTGTAATCAACCACATTTTCCCTCGCTCTGCCCCCGCCACTGTAGTTTGTATAGACATTTATGTCGCCGCCATCGCAGACGAGCTGGGTGTATCCATTGAAAGCCGGATCACTGTTTGTCCCAATGTTCTCTGAAAACCAGACATTGCCCATTTCGTATCCAAGAACAAGATCCTTATCACCATCACCGTCCAGGTCATGGGTCTGGTGAGTCAGCCTCCATTTGTTGCAGACAGTTGAGGTAAGATCAATGACCGTTGCTTCCCAGACCGGTGAAGATATATCGTCTCCGGTATTCAGATGAACCTGGAAGATCCCTCCGCCTGTGGTTTCAACATTGTATCCCCCTGCTATGAAATCTATGTATCCGTCTTCGTTCCAGTCATCCAGGTATCCTGAGGAATTGTAGTTTCTTTCAATGGGGTCGCCATTGGTATCCCAAGGGCGGCCAATGAAGTGCAGGGTGCCATCGCCGTTGCCTGTATAGAAGTTGTAGTAACCGTTTCTTTCCCCGAGAATAAAGTCCAGAATACCGTCATTGTTGAAATCCACAGCCTGTGGATTTGTAGCTCCGGTGCATCAACCTGCACTGACGGCTATGTCGGCCCCGTCAGCTTGAAGATAGTATGAGAAAGAGAATTCGGGATTCTGGTTTGTTCCTGTATTTTTGTAAAAACTGATTTTCCCAGGAGAGAACTGACCGACTAGAAGATCAGTAACTCCGTCACAATCCCAATCAACCATGAACGGATCAGAGATAACTCCAACATCGATGTTTACCCCATCGGCCTGAACCATTACCGGCTCAAGGAATGAGGGTACCTCTGCTGTGGCCAGCAAATAAACTGTGAGTAACAAGGCAAGGTACTTCATTATTCTCCTCTGTGCTGTAGAAAACAAGTTTCATGAAACATGAGCAGAAAATATTTCACAATGTATTCTACAGGTCAAGGTCTGGTCTGATGCCGTTTTGTCTCCAGAGAAAGAACTGTTGAATAATTTCTCTGTGATCAAAGGCGATGTTTTCCGGCAGGGCATCTTCCGAGAACACAACAGCCTTTGCTGCATCATCTCCGCCAATGGGTTCTCCAGAAGATCTGCACCAGTAAACTGCACTGATGGTGTCGCCTCTGGGATCTCTCCATGGCCGGGAATAAACATGAAAGAGATCAAGCACCTCGATATCAAGAGATGTTTCTTCAAGAGCCTCACGCTTTACAGCTTCAAGAAGGCTTTCTCCCTTGTCAACAAAACCACCTGGAATAGCCCAGCCAAGCGGCGGGTATTTTCTTTCAATAAGCACAATTCCGTTGTTCATTTCAATGATGGCATCAACTGTGATCTGGGGTGTTTCCGGTCTCATTTTTTCCTCCTGGGAAAGCACATATGAGTAGCTGAAGAAAATTTTCAATTTAAGTCGTGACCTGTTCTCAAATCTAACACCATATACTGAAATGATAGCACCCGACACATGCAGGAACAAGGGATATTCTGCAGGGAAGAGGCTTGATTACTCCTGCAATATTATTCAGAAAGTGCTTGACTTTCCCGCTGCTACACATACACTGTACGTGTAGCAGCGAAAAGAAGGTGCAGACTATGCGGAAAAGCTGACTTTGACCATAGATGAGGAGGTCTGCAACGGCCTTCGCGAAGTCATTGGATCGAGGAAAATAAGTCATTATATCGAGGATTTTATTCGGTCATATATCGTCAAACAGGATATGTATAAGGCATATCAAAACATGTCCACTGACCGTTTGCGTGAAAATATGGCTCTGGAATGGGTCGAGCAACGTGCGGAGATATTGGTCATCATGAAGAGAGCTGAAGTCTGGTGGGTAAATTTTGATCCTTCCACGGGAGGTGGGATACGCAAAAAGCGACCAGCCGTTATTGTGAGCAACGATGCCGCCAATCAGTTCTTGAACTGCGTACAGGTTGTTCCTTTGACAGGTTCTACAGACAGGCTCTATCCCAGCGAGGCATATGTAGTTATCAACGGCAGGCGCTCTAAGGCTATGGCAGATCTGCTTACCACGGTAAGCAAGCACTGTCTTATCAACAAGGCCGGATCCCTTTCCTTGTCGGACATGCAGAACGTTTCCAGGGTCATTGCAACACAACTCGACCTCTAGCACACTTGTGCCCGACTTCTCTCAAATTCAACCTGATGATCAAAGTTCCGATGGCATTTAGAAGAAAATTTGAATGGAACACTCCGGATTTATGTGAGTTTTTAAGGGCTTTGGAACAAAACGGCTGAAAGTTTGTATATTCCGTAACAATTGAAAACTCAACGAAAGGAGAACCTGATGAAATATTTGATACCCCTTACACTGGCTCTTGTTCTTGGAGCATGCGGAACAGCGGAGGAGGCACAGGCTGCTGAGGTAACCAATGGTTCAGCAACTGAAGGGTCTGCCGTGGAAGGTGAATGGATCCATGACGACCTGAACGCTGCTCTTGCGCTTGCAGAGGAGACTGGAAAGCCTGTTTTTATCGATCTGTATGCTGACTGGTGCCGTCCCTGTGTTATGCTTTCGGAAGATTACTTTTCAAGGGATGACTACAAGGAAGTTCTGTCACAGTGTATTCTTCTGCAGATCGATGTTGACAATAATCCACAGCTTGCTCAGCGATATAGTGCCCGGAGTATCCCAACTTTGATACTTGCTGATGCCAGTGGAAATGAGATCGACCGCATTACAGGAGTAATGGGTTCACCGGAGGATTTTCTCCCCATGGTCAATAGATTAATTACTCAGGGCCTGTAGCAATACGGTCGGAGGGGGGCGAAAGCCCCCTTTGTTTTACCTGTAACCAATGGTGGACAGGTGATTCGTAAGTTTATCGTATTCTGATTCAACGATGCCCAGAAGTATTTCGCCGTTCGCCAGATCTCCTTTGGAGAGCATTTGTTCCAGTCGTCCGCAGGCGTCTGCAAAGTCATCTGCTCCGATATTCAGAGCAGATCCCTTCAGTGTGTGTGCAAGGATCTTTATCTTTGCTGTTATACCTTCATGAACGGCAACTGACAGCTCCCGCAGATTCTTTTCTGCAGTAGCAATGAAGAGACTGATCAACTCTCTAATTGTTTCAATGTCATCTCCAAAATCATCTTCGAGTTTGTCTCGCCTGAATGTGCTGTCACACAGAAGTGGCTCAATCCGTATTTCTTCCTTTTCCGACAATGTGGAGGCCCACTTTTCAACCATATCTGATAGCATCGCTGGAGTTACCGGTTTGGATATGTAGTCATCCATACCGGCCTCAATGCATTCTTCTTTGTCTCCCTTTAAAGCATTCGCGGTCATTGCTATAATGATGACTTTGCTGTTCAACACATTTCCCCTGCCGGATCGAATAACTCTTGATGCGGCATAGCCATCCATAACCGGCATCTGGCAATCCATGAATACCATGTCGTAAGCGATTTTTGAAAGAAACTCAACAGCCTCTGCACCGTTCTCGGCAACATCAGCTTTGTAACCGAGTTTTTCCAGAATTTTTACGGCAACCAGTTGATTCACAGGGTTATCCTCTGCAATCAGAATCTTCAGTCCAGTTTTCCTGGATTCCTTTAATGTATGCCTGGTTACCAGAGGATGTATTTTGGCTTTGTGACCATAAACAGTAGTCAGGCAATCGAATAGTTGAGATTGTTTAACGGGTTTTGTCAAATATGCAGAGAAGCCCAGCTCATGTACTCTTGAGGCGTCTCCTCTTGCTCCTATTGATGACATGACCACCAGTTTTGGTTTGTCGATGGCTGAATCTGCAAGAATTTTTCTTCCAAGTTCTTCCCCGTCCATTTCCGGCATCTGCATATCAAGGATTGCTATTTTGAAAGAATCACCTTCCAGGGAGGCTTTCCGGAGAATCTTCAGCGCTTCTTTCCCCGAGGGAACCACTGAGTATTTGCATTTCCACGATTCAAGAAGAAGAGCAATCAGTCTTCTATTGGTGGAGTTGTCGTCAACAGCCAGGATACGGATGTTTTCTATAGATCTGGTTTCAACTTGCGAAGTCTGCAACTTGTGCTTTTCCAGCGTCAGAGTGAACCAGAACTCAGAGCCTGATCCTTCTCGGGAGAGAACACCTATCTTACCCCCCATCAGAGCAACAAGTTTTTTACAGATGGAGAGTCCAAGTCCGGTTCCCCCGTATTTTCTGGTAGTTGAAGCATCTGCCTGGGTGAAGGCTTCAAAAATACTCCGAGCCTTGTTCTGAGGGATGCCAATTCCTGTATCTCTTACAGAAAAACGAAGTTGCACATGTGTATCTGTTTCATTCTCGGCCAGTACTGAAACGCTGATCTCGCCCTGGCTTGTAAACTTTAGAGCGTTTCCAGTAAGATTAAGCAGGATCTGCCTGATCCTGCCGGGGTCACCCTTAACAGGGGCAGGTATGTCAGGGGCGATAAGAGATATAAATTCAAGACCTTTGTCCTGGGCCCTGACCGCCATCATATCGCCTATTTCCTCAAGAAGCAGCCTGAGGTCAAAACTTGTGATCTCAATTTCAAGTTTTCCCGCTTCGATCTTGCTGAAATCAAGAATGTCATTTATCAGAGTAAGAAGAGCATCACCGCTTATCTTCACAGTCTCGGCAAATTCTCTCTGTTCCTGAGACAGATCGGTTCCCATGAGCAGACCAGTCATTCCGATCACACCATTAAGCGGTGTACGGATCTCATGACTCATATTGGCTAGAAATTCGCTCTTTGCCCTGCTTGCTTCTCTGGCCAGTTCACTTGATCTTTCAGCGATCTTAAGAGCTTCAGACAGTTGCTCATTTGCTTTTTCCATGGCTTTGTTAGCCAGCTTCTTCTCTTCTTCCAGGTAAATGTTCCGCATGGAGTAGGCCACATCGTCTGCGACCTCCTGGAAGAGATTCTTCTCGTCTGCTGAGATACTCAGTTCGATTGGCAGCTCAGCCGATACTACGCCATAGATAATTTCATCAACCACCAGAGCGGTGGTAAATGGCCGACTGTCAGGCTCAAGCCCCAGAAGAGGGCAGTCTCCGCATTGATTTTTGACATTTTCTATGGTAACAATGCCCTGTTCTTTCAGAGCGAGAGAAGCACAGAAACAATTCTTCCCAGACCTCATAAATGAGACGAGCTCATTCATGTTTTTATCAGGAATACCCGCAGAAACAAATTTTTCAAAACGACTGGTTCCCCGTGCGTAGACAGCGATCCATGTGGAAGAATAGCCACCTGTTGAAATGAGGGCATCGCAGACACTCTGGATCATCACATCCAGAGATCTTTCTTTCGTGATTATATGGTTTACCTGTCTGATAGCCTTAAGTGTTCGAGTAAGATGCTCAGCTTCACGTCTTTCCTCTACTAGCTCTGAAATGTCCGCAAAGGAACCAAAGATACCACAGATATTCCCATTCTCATCCATGTCCGGTGTTGCTCCGGCTATTGCCTGAAAAACGCTTCCGTTTCTTCTTATGAATTCAACTTCAAATGAGGCATTCCCTGACTTCATGGCCTGTTTCATCTTTTCACCGAAAGCTTCCCTCAGATCAGGTGAAACATGTTCGATAACTTTCTTTCCGATGATCTCTTCAACAGAAGAATAGCCAAGCATCTCTATCATGTATCTGTTTGCAAAAGTAATTTCCCCATCATTCCCTATGTGACCAATGCCCCTCTGGATGGAGTTAAGAATATGGTTGAAGCGTTTTTCACTGGCTTCCAGAGTCATCCTGGCTTCAACCATTATGGAAATATCTCTGACATAACCCTCCAGGCCGGTGACTATATCATCCTTATCTAAAAGTCTTCTTGCATTGGTCTCAGCATAAAACAGGCTGCCATCTTTTCTCTTAAGCTGTCCGGTGCACTGATGAATAGTGCCGTCATCGGTTAATCCCTCAAGGAAAGTTCTTCTCATTTCGGGATCTGGAAAGAAGTCCCGGGTGAGTCTCAAACCCAGCATCTCATCCACAGAGTTATAACCGAACATCTCTACTGCTCTATTGTTAACGGCAGTAATTGTGCCCTTGGTGTCAACTTTGTAATAAGCTTCAGTCATACTGTTGAATACCCGAAGTAGATCAGATTCCGTCATGTCTCCTCCTGATTTGTTTCCTGAAAGAAGAAGATGCTATTAACTCAAGCTTATGTAAACAGTAATATTCTCCTATCGAAAGGGGGAGGCCGAAGCCTCCCCCAGAAACAAATCACTATCAGAAAACTTACAGCTTGACCGCCCTGAGGGTTTCAGTGTGTCCGCCTGTGGTCAGTCTGATGACATAGATGCCGGCGGGAGCACTGGAAAGACCCGATGCAACAGAGTGGCTGCCGGAGGCAACTGCATTGCTAACAGGTGTACTGACAATTCTTCCAGCAATATCAAGGATCTCAACTGTGACCTGTGCCGGTGCAGGAAGTGTGAAGCTCACCATTGCAGTGGAGACAACAGGGTTCTGGGATATGGAAAGACCGAAAGAAGGTACGAAAGCATTGGAGTCTTCAATGGATGTAAGAACTACACCACCAAGATAGTAGCTATCGCCACAGCTGTCCGGTGTATCGTCCCACATCGGGTGTTCGTTGGCAATATCCCACTCTTCTGCTTTGTAAGCAGCTTCGTACATAGAGATCATTCCATCACTGTTCATGTCGGGGTTTCCAGGGAGGGAATCACCGGGAAGACTGGTGGTTGGAGGAAGGCTTCCGTGAACAGCACCTGTCCAGAAATACACATACTCATCGTATTCAGGATACGGCTGGCCTGCCCAGCTTGATTCTGTAGCATTTGCAGCACTTGCAAATGTTCTTGGTTGAGTTGCTCCTGCGTTGATAACCTCTTCCAGGAAACCACCGGAGTAGCACTGCTCCATTACAACATGAATGGACATGGCTGAAAACGCATTCACATATCCTTTGAATGTGTCATCATCAAGTGTTCCATTCCAGAGATTCAGAATAACTTCAGGCGGGTCATCGAAACCACCCTTGCCAGGGCCGCCATGATCGGTGGTGTAGATGAAGAGGTGATCATCCGAGCCAACTATGGCATTGATTGCGTTGTAACCACTGGTAACACCAGAAGCTGTGGCATCGTAGATAATGTCGCTGTCACCATCGTTGTCGAAATCCGGATTGGAATTCAGCCCGTTTGAAAGATCAGGAGCCGGGTTCAGACCGTCTGCAAAACAGACTATGATGTGATCATCAGGTATCAGATAATCGTGGGCAAGAACATTGTAGATGAACTGAACATCACCGTAGTATCTGGTGTGGTTGTTACCCTGATTTGCTCCACCTGAAATGATCCAGGCATACATGTTCTCGGCATTTGCCGATGTGGACTGTACATTGGGAGTGAACCAGGCCAGGAAGTCTTCATACTGACCTTTGCCGTCATCGGTCTGAGGAAGACTTGTGTATTCCACAGTCATTCGGGGCAGCACATCCGGGGGAATGCTCATTCCAACTGTGTTCATCTCACCTTCAGGAGAGACAAAAACCCATCTGCACGGGTGGGCCCAGTTTGCAAGGACATAGTCATCAACAAGAACAAAGTAACCGTCAAAAGGTACTATGATTTCCGGATGCGACCATGCACCAAGCAGGTCTCCCTGTGAAACCAGCCCCTCAAAGCTTCTTACCTCTTTACCGGACAAATCGGTCACCATTGTTTCGATCACAAGATCGGCAGCTTCGGTTGGACTGTTTACAACAGAACCGAAGGCAAAAGCTGGAACGAGCACGAGTAAAAGCAGTTTAATCATAATTCCTCCATTGGTTTAGCATGCTCAGGAAAGATCGTATGAATTATATAGAAAATCGGGGTACAGAGAAAGTCCTCAGGACTGAGCTACGATCTGAACAATGGCTTCAGCTCTACTTGAGATAGCAGAAGGCTTATCCTTCAGCTTCTCCAGTTTTGTGATCTCTAAATTTGCAGCTGAAGAGCTGTTTGTATTTATCAATGATATTCCGTATCTGTTCTCCAGCGTATCAAGCAGATACTTTTCTTCCGGAAATTTTCTACCTGTAAGCAGCACAGCCTTCTTGCCCATGGTAAGGATCTGCGAAATAATTCCGTAGCCGGGTTTGGTTAACAGAACATCACAGGCTGCAACCAGGTCTGCAAAAGTTGCACCGGCATCGGCCAGTTCAGATGGTGTGATGTTTTGGCAGATCCTGTGGATTGGTTCAGGAAGACATGAAACTGCTGTAAAGTAATCTGGAACAGAAAGCTCAACTCCCCGGGGGATTTCCCTGAGGGCTACAAGACAGATGTTTCCAGCTGGAAGCAGATCTCTGACTTTGTCAGGGTTACCCGGAGGGCCTCCTCTCAGCAACGGAATATTGACAGTTGATCTGAAGGGGGAGTGGTCGGGGCTCATGGGTAGCTTCAGGTATGTGCCATGATGGTACATATCTGCAACCAGAGCTGCCTCAGCCCTCATATCCGGAAACATCTCTTTGATGATCCAGTCCCAGGTGAAGTTGCCGATGCCCAGTGCCGGGATGCTGTTAACTCCGGCGGCTTTCACTGGTAGCGGATCAATATCAGAGATCACAAGGTCAGGTTTCAATAACAGCTGTCGTGCAACTTCAGTTCTCAGGTAACTGGAGCTGTG